>NZ_BAABLI010000016.1:0-151149 GCF_039544265.1 Corallincola platygyrae
GTGTTTGTAGCATGGGCTCTCTACGGGCAGAGCCCCGAATTGCCGATCACCACCTCCATAGGAGGTGGTTTAGAGGTGACAATTAAAAAGCCAGCATTACGCTGGCTTTTTTGTGTTGCCTTTATTGCAGTCTTTGACAGTTAGTCGCTACCAAGCTGTTCTAGCTCTGAAAGCAGCTGTGCGCACCACTTGCTGATACGTCCATCACTAAGCTCATATTGGGTTTCATCATCCAGTGGCAATCCAACGAAATACTCCCCATCAGCAATCAACGCTTTTGATCCCTGAAATTGGTAGCTGCCGTCATTTGGCCAGTAGCCTATCAGGGTGGGTGCCTGCGGTAAAATTGCATCATGTAACATGCCCATGGCATCGACAAACCACTCTCCATAACCTTCCTGATCTCCCATGCCGTAGATGGCTATGATCTTGCCTGAAAGGTCGATAGTATCGATATCACTCCAGTTGGCTTCCCAATCTTCCTGTAGTTCGCCGTAGTCCCAGGTACTTATCCCAAAAATAAGGATGTCGTAGTTGGCAGCTTCACTCAGTGGCGTATCTTTTATGTTGTGTAAATCGACCCAGTCTGCGCCCAGTTGGTCGCGGATCTTCTCCGCTGCCATCTCTGTGTAGCAGGTGCTTGAGCCATAGAAGAGACCAATTTTCATCTGAGGCTTCTTTGATATATCTCTTTACCTTAACTAGCCGACAATGTTATCAAACCATCCGGACCTTCTGCTAACTTGAGTGACTATGCCCGCAGATATTGCACCACCCTTTGCTCGCCCTTCCGGCTATTTTAAGGCGCCATTCGGACAAGTAGCGATTTACGACGATGGTCATTTGGTGCACAAACTCAGCTATCTTCCTCAAGTTGATGTTGATGTTCAGCCAACTCATCTAACCCATGAGGTAAAGGCGCAACTTACCGCCTACCTTGAGTCTTCTGGTTTTCGGTTTGATCTTCCGCTGGCTCCACAAGGCACTCGATTTCAATTGCGGGTCTGGCAGGCTCTCAGCGAAATCCCTGTAGGCAGCGTCCAGAGTTACAGCGAACTGGCCGATAGGTTGGGCAGCGCCGCTCGCGCGGTTGGAGGCGCCTGTCGGCGTAACCCACTGCCTTGGATCGTGCCATGTCATCGCATTGTGTCGAAAACAGGCATCGGTGGCTTCGCCGGTGCGACAGATGGAGCGCTTATAGATGTGAAAAGCTGGTTGCTGAAACATGAAGGAGCCATCTGATTTTGAGTAAGGCCGTTTCATTGACACCAGAGATGACCCGATATGCCAGAGAATTCCGGGATTACCTGCTTCTGGAGCAGGGGCTTAGTAAAAACACCATTGCAGCTTACGGCACGGATTTGAATCATTGGTTTGCGTGGTTGGCCAAAGACAAGCTCTGTCCACTAAGTATTGAGCACCTGACCATTCAGCAGTACCTAGGACACAGGCTGGAGTCGGGCCTGACAGCAAGAAGTAACGCCCGTCTGCTCAGTACCTTGAAACATTTCTACAAGTTTGCACGTCGCAGTCATTGGACTGAGGCCGACCCAACCGCCTTAATTGAAGGGCCTAAGCTTCCCGCAAGCCTGCCAAAGACACTCACAGAACAGGATGTCGATGCATTGCTCGATGCGCCAGACCTGAGTGAGGCGATTGGTTGGCGGGACAGGGCGATGCTCGAGGTGCTTTATGCCTCTGGGCTAAGGGTATCTGAACTGGTCAACCTGAGGTTATCTGAAATCTCACTACGGCAGGGGTTAGTCAGGGTCCAGGGCAAGGGTAACAAAGAGAGGTTGGTACCGCTTGGCGAAGAGGCCCTTGAGTGGATGCAACAATACCTTCGCAATGGCAGAGGTGAATTGTTGGGCACATATCAGGACAGTGATGTGGTTTTTCCTGGTCGGTACGGAAACCCCATGACACGGCAGACCTTTTGGCATCGAATTAAAAAATATGCGTCGATTGCTGGAATTAGTGTCGAGCTGTCTCCACATACACTCCGCCATGCGTTTGCCACTCATTTGCTCAATCATGGTGCGGATCTGCGAGTGGTGCAGATGCTGTTAGGACATAGTGATCTATCAACTACTCAGATCTATACACAGGTTGCCAGGGAGCGCCTTAAGTCATTGCATAGTGAGCATCATCCAAGAGCATAACCTTGCTGCTGGTTTCGTCGGCGCGTCAGCGTTATGATGCGCGATTCATCAAGTGTCTTGATGTCGTCAAAGGGGCCAGTGTAGCGGTACCCATAGTAAAGAATTTTTTTCTCGCTTTGACGGTCTAATCAATATCTAAACGCAACAGGTTGTAGTGATGACAGTTAAGAAGGTTTTTGGGTGGCTGGTTTTGGCCGTCGCAGGTTTAATGACTACCAGTTATCTGGTCTTTTCTACGGCGTCGGAAGCCACTGATAAGTTTCCTGCAGAGCAACAAAAACTGGCAGACAAGCTCAACGCATTGATTAATGCAGAAGTTATCAGTATTACACCATCACCCATTCAAGGGTATTTTCAGGCCTTAACAGATATGGGCGTGTTTTACATTAGTGCCGATGGCAGCTATCTGATCCAGGGTAAGTTGTATGACATTACTGAGCGTCCCCGAGATCTGACCGAAAAAGCGATGGCGGGTGAGCGTTTGAAGCGTCTGCAAGAAGTTGAAGATTCAATGTTGGTTTATAAAGCGAAGGATGAAAAGTTCACTGTAACCATTTTTACCGACATTGATTGTGGCTACTGTCGTAAGCTGCACAGCCAGATGAAAGAGTACAACGACCTTGGTATTACGGTGCGCTACCTTGCTTACCCCCGTTCTGGTCCAAACTCTCCTAGTGGTGATACCATTGCTTCGGTTTGGTGTGCCGATGACCCCTTGCAAGCTATGACTGACGCTAAGGCGGGACGTTCTTTGAAGAAGTCTTCATGTAAAGATCCCATTGAGCAACACTACAAAATGGGTGGCGTATTTGGTGTAAGAGGCACGCCAGCGATCATTCGCCCTAACGGTGAAATGCTTGGCGGTTATCTGCCACCAAAACAGTTACTGATGACCTTAAGCCAAAACTAAATTCAGGTGTCTATTCGCATAGAGCGCCGACCTGTTCCTGAGGTCGGCGTTATTGATCCCAGCCTCTCTCCTTTGCTGCAGCGCATATACGCGAGCCGTCAGATTAACTCGTCCCAACAACTGCAAAGACAAACTAATCATCTGGCCAAGCCACAGCAGTTAAAGGGCTTGGATCAGGCAATAGCCCTGTTGGTTGATGCGTTGGACAAACGCCAGAAATTGCTGATTGTTGGTGACTTTGACGCTGATGGAGCCACCTCCAGCGCGCTCTGTGTGCTCGCACTGCGTGCCATGGGGTCCGCTGATGTCGACTTTCTGGTGCCTAACCGCTTTGATTATGGTTATGGCCTCAGCCCGGAGATCGCTAACCTGGCTCACCAGCAGGGAGCAGAGCTGATTATCACGGTAGATAATGGTATTTCTAGTATTGCCGGCGTCGAGGCTGCTAAAGCTCTGGGTATGAGAGTGTTGGTCACGGATCATCACCTGCCTGGTGATGAACTGCCTGCTGCCGACGCTATCGTAAACCCAAATCAGCCGGGTTGTGGTTTTCCGAGTAAAGCCATGGCGGGAGTTGGTGTTGCGTTTTATCTGCTATCAGCCTTGCGCACCACACTTAGGCAGAATGACTGGTTCAATAAACGTCAGATAGCTGAGCCCAACCTGGCTGATTGGTTAGATATCGTTGCTTTAGGCACTGTGGCTGATGTGGTACCGCTGGATCACAACAATCGGATCTTGGTGCATCAAGGGCTACAGCGGATCCGCAGTGGCCGATGTCGCCCCGGGATCCAGGCTCTGGTGGACGTTTCCCAGCGAAACCAACGACAAATGACAGCGACCGATCTTGGTTTTGCACTGGGCCCGAGACTAAATGCCGCGGGCCGTTTGGATGATATGGCGCTGGGCATAAACTGTCTGCTCTGTGACGATCCTTATCGCGCCAAAGAGATGGCGGAAGAGTTGGATACCTTGAATCGAAGTCGGCGCGAGATCGAGCAGGGGATGGAGCAGGAGGCGCTGAAGTCACTTGAGTCGCTGGAGCTGGCTGAGAACCAGATGCCAATGGGCTTGTGCCTGTTTCAGCCAGACTGGCATCAGGGAGTGATTGGTATCCTGGCTTCCAGGATTAAGGAGCGCTATTACCGTCCGGTATTGGCATTCGCAGATGCTGGTGATGGAGAACTAAAAGGATCCGCGCGCTCTATTCCGGGGCTGCATATGCGTGACCTACTGGATCTTATCGATACACGTCATCCTGGTTTGATTATCAAGTTTGGTGGCCATGCCATGGCTGCAGGGCTAAGTATTCAGCGTGGCGCATACGAATTGTTTAAGCAGGCATTTGAATCAGCCATTGCCGAACAGCTCAGTGAAGATGATCTAAGCAATGTTATTCTCAGTGATGGTGCACTGGGGTTACACGAACTGACGCTAGATACGGCATACCAATTGCGTGAAGCGGGGCCATGGGGACAGGCTTTTCCAGAGCCGATGTTCGATGGAGAGTTCTGGTTACTGCAACAGCGAATTGTTGGTGGTAAACATCTGAAGATGGTTTTATCGCCAGACAATGGGCAGACCGCAATCGATGCCATTGCGTTTAATGTTGATACCAGTGTTTGGCCAGACCCCGGAGTGAGAAAAGTATTGGTTGCCTATCAGCTGGATGTTAACGAATTTCGTGGCAACATCAGCCTGCAACTCAGAGTCCAGCACCTGTCGCCCATCTACGGATGATGGGCGCCCTCAATCTCAATGCCCTGCGGCTTAATTGGGAACAATTTGTCGTACAGCCAGTTGTATAGCAGGGTATAAACCATATAGAGCGCAACCAACGCGATATCCATGGTCAAGGCATGCCAGAGCCCAAGGGATAGCCACCAAGCGATCAGTGGAGTCGTCATCCACAAAATACCCAACTCAATGCCTATGGCGTGCAGGCACCGGTCTTTCAGTGTTTTGCTCTTAAGTCTGCCTGAGCGCGCCAGTCGGCGATCAAACCAACCGGTAAACAGATAGTTCCAGCTGGCACACAGAGTAGCAAATACGACTGCCAATACTCCCAGCGCCCACATTGGGTGCCCGGTAAAGTAACTTACCATGGGCATGACAACACCAATAGATCCCAGTTGATAACCCAAAGTATGACGAATTCGATCCGATTGTGTGCGCATAGCAAGCCTCCTATTCAGGGCGTTATACTATGCCTATTTATTGATGTATAAAGTTAGATAGTATCTAAAAAATAGATGGTACGGGTTTTTCTGTATGGAACAAAACCGCTTCACACTAGACCAGTTAAGAGCGCTGTTGATTGTTGTCGAAAAAGGCTCTTTCTCTGCCGCTGCCAGACATTTGGGTAAGGCGCAGTCGGTATTGAGCCATCATATTCAAAACCTGGAAATCGATCTGGATATCATCTTGTTTGATCGCTCTGGCCGCTACCCGACGTTGACGCCAGCCGGAGAGGCCGTTGTTGAGCAGGCTAAATTTTTACTGCAACAGGCAGATCATCTGTCGGGCGTCGCCAAATCTTTGCAGGAATATCAACGCGAAAAGTTGGTCATTGCAGCGGATGAGATGGCATTGGATGGGCGTTTCGATCCGTCGATGCTGGCGTTGTCTCAAACCTTCCCTCACCTCTCTGTTGAAATATGTCATCCAGTTTTAAAAGATGTGGCGACCATGGTGCGTGAGGGCCGAGCTGATATTGGATTGACGGTACAAATGTCTGATGTATATGACGATCTTGCATTTGCGCGCTTGGGTGCGACCAAGATGGTAGTGATTGTAGAAACGGGTCATGCGTTAACTGAGTTGGGAACATTGGATACCATTGCACTCGCTCGCTATCGACAGGTATTGGTGAGTGGCACCATTCAAGAGAACTCGCCATGGCAATTGTCACCTCTGTGCTGGCGGGTCAGCAGTATTTGGGGGGCTGTCGAGTTAGCTAAGGCAGGTGTGGGTTGGACGATTGTGCCAGCCTTTGCCGCAAAGGATGGGATAGCTCAGGGCAAGCTCGCTGTACTGACAACCAAGTTAGATCCACCTGAATGGGAATTACCCAGTGATCTTATCTGGCGTCATGATGCGAGGATTGATGGCGTGATGGAATGGGTCATCAACCGACTGTGCAGTGTGTAACCGAATTTCAGGCAAAATAAAAGCCGGTAGCAAATAGCTCACCGGCTTCTTTTACTAAATCAGCGGATGCCGCTTTATAGTACAGTTACGTTTTCGGCCTGTGGACCCTTTTGACCTTGAGTTACGCTGAACTCAACCTTCTGGCCTTCTTCAAGAGTTTTGAAACCAGTGCCGGTGATAGCGCGGAAGTGAACGAAAACGTCCGGGCCATTTTCCTGCTGGATGAAACCAAAACCCTTGTCAGAGTTGAACCACTTTACAGTGCCAGTAACAGTAGACATAAATCTATCCTAGAACATTAATTAACAGTGCCAAATTTGGCTTACCGCTTGTTTGCGAAGTTCACTAGTTGAACACAAGACGAGTGTCAGGACAGGAGTCTACAGACTTGGCATCTAACGTAACAAATAATGTAACTGCGCATCCGAGCGCAAATCTGATACTAAAGCAATCCTTGAGCGTGTCAACTAAACAATGAATAAAATTTATCCATATTTTTGTTACATTTAGGTAATACCTGATGTTAGCGGTGTACAAAAAGTGGTCAGAACCAGAGGCGCAGTGCGGTGAAAGGGAAAATCAGGCTTGGAATCGATCTTGGTGGTACCAAAACAGAGATTGTTGCATTAAGTGATGATGGTCGCATTCTTTTGAGGGAGCGAACATCAACCTCTCGCGGAGACTACAAAGCGACTTTGGAAGGCATTTGCCAGCTTGTTAAGGCTGCTGAGCACCAATTGGGCCAAGAGGGAACGGTTGGCGTTGGGATCCCCGGAACTGTTTCTGCTCGCACGGGGTTGGTGAAAAACGCGAATTCCACTTGGCTGATTGGGCAACCTCTGCAGCAAGATCTGAGTGAGCGTTTGGAAAGGGAGGTCAGGGTTCGCAATGACGCGGATTGTTTCGCTTGTTCCGAAGCCATCGATGGTGCAGGTAAAGGTTTCAACAGTGTTTTTGGCGTGATTTTGGGAACGGGGGTTGGTGCTGGTGTATGGGTAAATCAACAGTTACTACCGACACCCAATGGTGTGGCAGGCGAGTGGGGCCATAACCCATTACCGTGGATAAGTGATAAAGAGAGAGAAGCTGTAGGTCCCTGTTATTGCGGTAAGCAAGGTTGTGCAGAGCAATTCTTGAGTGGGCCAGGGCTATCCCAAATGCTTTTTCGTGCGAACAAACGGCACCTACCTACTAATGAACTTGCTCAGCATATTGGTCAAGACTCTGACGTCACCGCTGTATTCGACAACTATTTGGAATATCTGGCGAAAGGCTTGGCTCAGGTGATCAATCTGCTAGACCCAGAGGTCATCGTGTTGGGGGGCGGTGTATCAAACATTCCACAGATATACGACAACCTGCCCGATAGGTTATCTGCCTATGTGTTTGGTGGAGAATGCGCGACGCCAGTGTTGAAGAACGTGCATGGGGATTCCAGTGGCGTCAGAGGAGCGGCTTGGCTTTGGAATGACGAGCGTTAGTCGACTTTTGAAAATGTTAAAACGAAAAGAAAAAAGGGAGCTGCCAAGCTCCCTTTTACTTTGGCTTAAAACGTCACGAAGAAGTTGATGACCAGTGCATTGATGATGTCGATAAAGAAACCACATACCAAAGGCACCACAATAAATGCCCTGTGCGCTGCACCATGCTGCTGACTTACCGCGGTCATATTCACAATGGCTGTGGCTGTTGAGCCAAGTGTTATACCACCAAAACCGGAGCAGATAACGCTGGCTTCATAGTCTTTGCCCATCACCTTGAACACGATAAAGATGGTGAATAGCACTGACATTAAGATTTGAAGTGTCATCACTGAACCCAAAAACATTAGGGCGCCTTTAAGTTCCCATAACTGAAGGCTCATCAACGCCATGGTTAGGAACATACCTAGGCAAATATCGGAGATGAGAGACAACCCCTGTTCTTGTCCTGGCCAGCGAAGCTTAGGGAGCAACGGTGCAAGCCCGTTCTTTATGATAATACCTGCGATAAGGCAGCTAACGAACTTGGGTAAATTAACGCCTGCATCAGCTAGGCCCATGTCTAAAAAGTGCCCTATAATCAGACAGATATTTAACCAGAGCCAAGCCCAAAGTATGCCGTAGTAATCAACGGGTGTGTGATTGGCATCATGGGTGACACCGATGTCTAGCGTGCCGTGTTCACCCGTCTGCAATTTATGACGTTTAATCAGGTATCCCGCAATCGGTCCCCCAATACAACAGGCGCTGATGAGGCCGATGGTATTTGCCGCGATACCGATTTCTGCGGCGTTATTGATCCCCAAGTCTTCAACAAAGGTCGGTGCCCAGGCGACGGTGGTGCCCACGCCACCAATCAAGGAGATTGAGCCGGCCATCATCCCAGCCTTGGGATCCATGCCAAATACCTGCGCCACGCTGATACCCACGACATTTTGCAGAACAATGTAAACTGCAGCCAAGGTGGTTAAAATCACCAGTGGCTTGCCGCCTGAGAGTAGGGTTTTGATGTCGGACTTCAGACCAATGCCAGCGAAGAAATAAAGCAGTAGCCAATCAGCGACATCCAGCGTGAAGCCAATTTTTATGCTGAAAAGCCAATAAATCAGGCCAACACTTATGGCGCAGAGAAAGCCGCCAATTACGGGCTCTGGAATGCTGAACTTACGCAGCGTTTCACTCCGCATCAGTGCCACTTTACCGATAAACAGCAGCATAATTGCCAAGGTAAAGGATACGAATCCATGTACCTGAATTTCGCCCATTCGTGCTTCTCCCAAAATGATGAATCAGATATCCGATTGGTTTTGTTTTAATTTGTTCCGTTTATTAGGGTTTGTTGACTTTTCGTGTTTGGAATTTGTTCGAATGAAACACGTTTTGAGCAAGAAATGAGCTACGTAGCTTAGCGATCTAAGTAAGTAGTGAATGACGTAGCTCGGAACGTGTTTCAACGAACCCCACTTCCTTTAAAAGAGGGGGCACCATTTGTTGGCGATTTATGCGTCGTTATCGGCTATTCATTGAGGGCCACTCAATGAATAGCCTCTGCCTCGTCTAAATCACTAACAAATTGCTGCAAAAACAAACAACAAAGGTCAACAGACCCTAAGCATTAGTAAAGCGGTTCCATGACATTTTGCAATTTGTCTGGTGAATTTAGCAATGTTGCCAGCTCATCTCGCAACAGCTCACTTTCCGCAATGGCTCTTTGCCAAACCTTGAGGCGCTCTTTATCTTCTAGCGCTTGAAAATCTTTTCGGTCGGGAATCTTGCCGTAGGGTAATCGGCGTATGAAGTCTTCGCTTGGCGCAAGTAAAACGACATTGCTGAAGTTCTCAGGACTTGGCTTTCGCCAGCGTAGGCTTTTATCAAACCAGCCTGGAATTGTACGATGTGAGAAATGGGGATAAAGCACCAGCCCCTTTTCAGTGAAAGGCATATCGAAATGATAGTCGGTGATACCGCCATCTCGATAGTTGCCAGGACGTGCACCTTTAATGTTGCGAATACCCTCCATTACCAGTGGAATCGATCCGCTTGCCATCACCGCACTGATCAGATTTTGTTGAGTAAGCTGTACTCGTTGTGTTGGTAAATCTTTAGCTGAGAGAAAATCAGCCTGATCTTTTGGATGATAAAAGATAGTTCTTTCGAAAAAGCCGCCAAGAAAACGCCTGCTTACCATGTTTGCAGATGCAGTGAGCCCCAACCCTAGCATTTGGATAGCGCGCCTCTCGCTGGCGTTAAGATGTTTTGCGCGTGCGGCTATCACGTTTAAACGCATGTAGGGGTGGTTGAGGATTTGATCAACGCTAGTGTCATCGAAGACATGGTCTAGCAACTGTTGACTGATCTCAGTTATCTGTTTGGTCGAGGCGTTTTCTGGGTAAGTGAGCCGTGTATAGCCATCCAGAAAGCGACGGGTAACCGCAGGGGCGTTATGTTGCGCCAAACAGCTGAATCGAAAAGCACCTGCACTGGAGCCCAGAAGGTGTAGCGGGGTTTGACGGTCCTTAAAATAGTCTTCAGCCAGAAACTGATCGATATGGGCGAGAACAAACCACTTGGGGCCTCCGCTAGCGCCTACCAGGACCTTGAAATCATCGGCGGCGAATCCGTTGTTTGCTATCTGTTTTCGTGCGTTGTCACCAACAAGCACTCTTAGTGCATGTTTCATCTATTTGGTTTTCCTTCAGCATCTATGGCCATCCTCGAAATCCAGACCAGCATGCCAGCAAAAAAGGTGTGCGTAATCAAATTGCCTGTCATCGTGTCTGTTAACCCGTAAACGGCGAGTCCACCGACCAAAAAGCGAAGAGATAATATGACTGAGTCAGCATGTTCGTTTTGGCGGGCGGTACGCACAATGCTCCGATACGCTAGAACCCAAATTGAGAGCATCAAGCTGAGGCCCACCAAACCTTGCTCAACCCAAAGGTGAAGTACCTCGTTGTGGGGGTGGCTAATCCAGTTAAAACGGCGATTGATTTCACCTGACTTTGCCATTGCTTTCAGCTCAGGCTTGAACCCTTGATACCCAAAGCCGGTCCAAGGAGCTTTTGGCAGCATCTGTTGCGCGGTGATATGCCATACGTTTAATCGAGCAGCGACCGAACTGCCAAAATCTTTACCAGCATAAAAATCAGATGCCTGCGTCACGGCAACATCTACTCGTTGTTTGACTTGTGGTACCAGATAAAGGGTAGGGGTCACGGCTATCATGATAACAACTGCGAGAGTAAATCGTTTAGGCTGGCCCCGCCATTGATGATGAAGAGCTATTAAGCCTAGAACAGGCAAGGCGATCCAGCTTCCTCGACTACCGGAAAATACGATGGCTATTATTCCCAGCAGTGTTGAAGCGATTAGAAGCAGGTTTTTTAGTTTGCCAGTCAATGGCCAAAAAGCCCTAGTGCCCCAGCTTAGCGCCACCAGCATCAGCGTCATATCAGCAAACAAAATGGGATGAGTACCGCCGTGTGCGCGTTCTATGTCCAACCCTAGTTTTTGATAGATGGCGACTACGCCCGCGCATATTGCTGCGAGCGGAAGGCAAACAGCTAACTTTCGAGCCAAAGAGGGAGCTAAACAAAGTAAAGGCATTGCTGCAACAGGAGCCAGGTAAGCCAAACTGCGCAGGTTTTTATCGACTTCAAACAATGCCTCTGTATGGCCTGAGGTCATCGCGTTGATTATCACCCACAAAGGCCAAGAGCAAAGAACTAAGATCCAGTTGATGGATAGTCGACTTAAGCCAGTCGGTGACGAGGTTAATAAGCTCGCCAAACCGAAAATGAGTATTAATAAAAGTGGTAGTGTTCCATTTCTGTCGGGAAGTACGGGAAGCAAAGAAATTAAGAAAACAGCGAGTGAGATAGGAAAAAAAGAACTTCTCATCATCGAGCCGCCTTCCCGTCCAAGAGCATTCTTGCTAGTTGGCATATCGCTTAGAACCTGTGAGAGTTTGAGGTGGGTGAGTGAATGCTTTGTTCGTTCTTAATTGATCCGCATTTGATGCCATTGGCTTTGACGCGGCTATTTGCAACCAGGCCAATAGTGCACAGAAAAAAGTGGCCGTAATCAGGTTCCCTGTCATGACATCGGTTAGGCCAAAGGTGAGCATTCCAATAATCAAAAGCCGGGTTGCTAATCTGAGTTCAGATTCACTGGGGTGATTTATCAACGTTTTGGATATGACCCAATAGCTACCTCCGTATAATGAGGCCAGCGCTACAAAGCCAAAAACACCCTGCTCTACTATTACATACAACCATTCGTTGTGAGGGTGGCTAATCCAAGTAAAACGCTCGTCTATGCGCCCCTCTGCTGCAAGTTTTGCCAGGCTGGGCTTAAACTGATGAACGCCAACGCCAAACCAGGGAGCTTGAGGGAATAGCTCTGTCAAAGAAATTCGCCAAACTTCAAGTCGGGCGCCTACAGACGAGTGGATATGCCCCTCAACAAAAAACCTTTGTATTTCAACGATGGCCAAATTGATACGTTGGTTGACCATTGGAAAGAGGTAGCAGGCAGGCAAAGCAACCATAAGCCCCAAAAGGCTCAGACGGAGCGGCTTTTTGCGATGAGCAAATTGCGCATGAATCAGGATAAGAGCCAATACCGGTATCGCGACCCAGCTACCTCGAGACCCTGAGGACACTATAGCCACTAAACCCAGAACGGAAGTCAGCCATATGAGAAGTGTTCGATGTCTTTCTTTTATTGGCCAGAGCCCTTTGGTGGCGAATGAAACTGCAACCAATATGACGCATATATCGGCAAATAGGATAGCGTTAGTAAACCCCTCCGCGCGATGAATTGAAAACACAAGCCGTTGAACAATTGCCACTACTCCCGAAATAGAGGCTGCTACGGGGAATGCCAGTGTAACCTGGCGCCAGCTAAGATTATGGTCTGATAGTCCTAGAACGAGAGCGACACCAGCCAAAGGAGCCAGGTAGGTTCCAGCTCTCAAGGTTTGTGTTAAAGGCTCTATTTGCTCTTGAACCGATAACTGAGAAACGTTAATCAGAAGTGCTAAGGGGTAGACAGCCAGCAGGATACAGAAGAGTTGAGCAGCCTTTTGGGTTGGAAGAGCAAAACCTTTTTGTGCCCAAGCCAGAAGTCCCATGGCGAGCAGCATCAAAGTAAGTACCGTGCCATTCCTGTCGGGGATAAGTGCGATAAATGGAACCAGAAAAAGCGAGGCGAAAGCTAAGCTTTTGATTTGCATGGAAGCCTCACTCTGAAAAGGTGTAATTTGAGGTTGTTTACCTTACTCGATGGCTTGTTATAAGTTCAACTTCCCAAGTTAGTAGTTAGTTACAATTGGTGGCTAAATTTTAACCTTGTGGTTTAATTTAGATCAGTAACTTGACGATTTTTGCTGGCTGTCAGGTTAGTGGGTATGTACAATCCGCGCCCGCAAAGACCGGCGTATAACACAATTCAAATAAGATACGTTGGTCGATAACCAATATTCTTGAAAGGGCCACCTATGAACTATAAAGCCGCTTTATGTGGTGCGGCGTTGGTATTTGCTGCGCCAGCCAGTGCTGAAGATTTCTTCTTCTGGTCAGATACCAGCCTGACACTGCTTCACGGTACGAACTTTGAAGTTAATGCAGAAGATCAAACCACGGTTACCTTTGAGCATGTAAATGGTCACAAGTACGGTGACTTCTTCATGTTCTATGATTACATCACTTATCACGATAGCCCTGATAATGACGCCCAGTATGGTGAGATTTCTCCTCGTTTCAGCGCTAGCAAGATTAGCGGCAATGATATGTCGTTCGGTATCGTTACCGACGTTTTGGCAACTTTTACCTATGAGTTCGGTAAAGGTGATGTTGAAAGTGTACTTTATGGTCCTGCGGTAGACCTTGCTTTGCCTGGCTTCGATTTCTTTCAGTTGAACCTATACAAGCGTGATCCTAATAACAATGACAGCGAAGGCTGGCAGTTGACGCCGGTGTGGAAGGTAACCTTCCCCGTGGGTCAGTCTGAGTTGGTTGTTGACGGTTTCATTGATTGGGTGTTCAAGTCAGACAATGACAACTATGAAGAAAACCTTCACATCAACCCACAGATCAAATATGACTTGGGTATGAGCCTGTGGGGTGAAGAGAGCAAAGGCCAGCTTTACATTGGTATCGAGTATGACTACTGGAGCAACAAGTACGGTTTAAGTGACGACTTGCCTATCGAAGTCGATCAGAAAGATGCTGTTTCAGCTATTGTGAAGTATCACTTCTAATCATTAGCTGTCGAATAAAAAAGGCGCCGTAGGCGCCTTTTTTATTGCTCAGACAGTGAGGCTCAGTCGCCAAACCACAATGAATTGAGCTCCGGTTGGTATCTTAACAGGTCGAGGTCTTGTTGCTGGCACCAATCATCATTGTAGTAAGTGTTTAGATAGCGTTCCCCCCCGTCACAGATAAGGGTAACAATGGAGCCTTGTTCGCCTGTTTCATACATCTCTTTGGCGAGTTGTAAGCTGCCATATAGATTGGTGCCGGTAGATCCTCCGCACTTCCTGCCCAACACTTGTTCCAGAAAACGAATGGTTGCGATAGATGCCGCATCAGGAATATGCATCATGCGGTCGATAACATCGGGCACAAAGGAAGCTTCTACCTTTGGTCGGCCAATACCTTCGATACGGGAGTCTTTGCCCGTATTGAAACTGGTGTCGCCAGACTGATAGCTGGGGTAAAACGCGGAAAAATCAGGGTCGACCACACAGAGCTGAGTATCGGTTTTATGGTATCTGGCGTGTCTGCCCAGTGTCGCTGAGGTGCCACCAGTACCAGCACTCATTACCAACCAGCGAGGAACAGGATGAGGCTCGTGTGCCATCTGCTGGTAGATACTTTCGGCAATGTTGTTGTTTCCGCGCCAGTCGGTTGCGCGCTCGGCGTAGGTAAATTGATCGATGAAGTGGCCCCCAGTCTCTTTTGCCAGCCTATTCGCTTCTGCTGATATATCTCCGGCCGAATCTGTCAGGTGACATTGACCTCCATAAAAGCTGATCTTGTCGATCTTCTCTTGAGATGTGCATGAAGGCATTACAGCAATAAAAGGAAGGTTCAGCATCCGTGCAAAGTAGGCTTCTGATACCGCTGTACTTCCGCTGGAAGCTTCAATTACTGGCCTTCCGGGTTTTATCCAACCGTTGCAAATCCCATATAAAAACAGTGAGCGTGCAAGCCTGTGTTTTAAGCTACCGGTAGGGTGGGTCGATTCATCTTTTAAGTACAGGTCTACGCCGGGCGCTGCTGGTATTTGCAGCTTGATTAGATGGGTATCTGCGCTGCGTTGGAAGTCGGCATCGATAAGGGCGACGGCCTGTTTTGCCCAGGCTCGGATCTCTGAGGACATGTTTTGATCTTTTGATGGTGTCAGACCACATCAAGCATACTGATATGCCTTGTGACTTTTCCAGTCTACGGGGTTATCAAATTCATCATGGTCTGTAGCAATATAGAGACAGTTTGATCTGGCTACGGCGAGGAGGTAAATGCCCCTGTGATCCGGTTCAAATAACTGTATCTTCAGCGGAGTTTCAGTTAGAATCCCGCGGTTAAATTTCCACGGTAAACCAGTCACATGTTCGAAATTAATCCGGTTCACAACAAGATCAACGATTTCCGCGAGCGCACAGAGACCCTGGTCGGCTATCTCGATTACGACCAGAAAAAAGAGCGTCTCGAAGAAGTGTCGCGCGAATTGGAGCAGCCGGATGTCTGGAACGAGCCTGAGCGCGCACAAGCCCTAGGCAAAGAGCGTTCTGGTTTAGAAGCCGTGGTCGATACCGTCGATCAGATGCGTCAGGGATTGGAAGATGTCGAAGGCCTGCTTGAACTCGCGGTTGAAGCCGAAGATGAAGACACCTTCAACGAAGCGGTTGCCGAATTGGATGAACTGGAAGGCAAACTGCACAAGCTGGAGTTCCGCCGTATGTTCTCCGGTGAGCAGGATGGCTCCGATGCCTACATCGATCTTCAAGCTGGTTCTGGCGGCACTGAGGCCCAGGACTGGTGTGACATGATGCTGCGCATGTACTTGCGCTGGGCAGAAGCCAAAGGCTTTAAAACCGAAATTATTGAATTGTCTGATGGTGATGTCGCTGGTATCAAAAGTGCCACAATCCGAGTTCAAGGCGAGTACGCCTTCGGCTGGTTACGCACCGAAACGGGTGTGCACCGTTTGGTAAGAAAGAGCCCATTCGACTCCGGTGGTCGTCGCCATACTTCGTTTGCATCAGCGTTTATCTACCCGGAAATTGATGATTCGATTGAGATCGATATCAATCCGTCTGACTTGCGTATCGATACTTACCGAGCTTCGGGTGCCGGTGGTCAGCACGTTAACCGAACTGACTCGGCGGTGCGTATTACCCACTTGCCGACTAACACAGTAGTGCAGTGTCAGAATGATCGCTCTCAGCATAAGAACAAAGATCAGGCAATGAAGCAGCTAAAAGCTAAGCTGTTTGAGCTGGAGATGCAGAAACAAAACGCTGAAAAGCAGGCGATGGAAGACGCCAAGAGCGATATCGGCTGGGGAAGTCAGATCCGCTCCTATGTATTGGACGACTCACGTATTAAAGATCTTCGTACCGGCGTTGAAAATCGCAATACGCAAGCCGTGCTGGACGGTGATCTGGACAGATTTATTGAAGCAAGTTTGAAGTCTGGTCTGTAAAGACCGGGAACATTATTAATTCGCAAAGGTTGAAACATGACTGAGCAGGTACAGGACGAAAACAAATTGATCGCCGAACGGCGTGGCAAACTCGATCAGATCCGCCGCGATTGTAAAGCGAACGGTCATCCTAACGATTGGCGTCGCGATGCGCTGGCCAAAGACCTGCAGGAAGCTCATGGTGATAAATCGAAAGAAGAGCTGGAAGAACTTGGCTTGCAGGTTGCTATTGCTGGCCGAGTCATGGCTAAGCGAGGGCCTTTCCTGGCAGTACAGGATATGAGTGGTCGTATCCAGGCGTATGCAGCAAAAGATGTTCAAAAAGAACTGAAAGAGATCGGTGGCTTAGACATCGGTGACATCATCGGTGTAAAAGGCGCGCTGCATAAGTCAGGTAAAGGCGACCTTTACGTCAATATGGAAGAGTACAAGCTGCTGACGAAGGCGCTGCGTCCTCTGCCAGAAAAATTCCATGGTTTGACGGATCAAGAGCAACGCTATCGTCAGCGTTACGTTGACCTGATCATGAACCAGGAATCGCGCGAGACCTTTTTGGTTCGCTCGAAGATCATCGAAGCGATCCGTCAGTTCATGAATCAACGCCACTTTATGGAAGTGGAAACGCCTATGATGCAGGTGATCCCAGGTGGTGCCTCTGCACGTCCGTTTATCACTCATCACAATGCGCTGGATATCGATATGTATCTGCGTATTGCCCCTGAACTTTACTTGAAGCGCTTGGTTGTGGGTGGTTTTGAGCGTGTATTCGAGATCAACCGTAACTTCCGCAACGAAGGTTTGTCGCCTCGTCATAATCCTGAATTCACCATGATGGAATTCTATATGGCGTATGCGGATTACAACGACTTGATGGACCTGACCGAAGAGATGTTGCGCACCGTTACTCAACAGGTATTGGGTAGTAGTGTCGTCAAGTACGGTGAAGAAGAGTTCGACTTCGGCGCGCCGTTTGCTCGTCTGCCCATGAAAGAGTCGATCCTCAAGTACAACCCTGAAGTTACCATGGAGCAGTTAGCGACGTTGGAAACAGCTTGTGAAGTGGCAAAAGACCTGAAGATTGAAGTTCAGAAGTCTTGGGGCCTCGGCAAAGTGATCACCGAGATCTTCGAAGAGACCGTTGAGCACCGTCTGATCCAGCCAACCTTTATTACTGAGTACCCGGCGGAAGTATCACCTCTGGCGCGTCGTAACGATGCAGACCCATTCATCACTGACCGCTTTGAGTTCTTTGTGGGTGGCCGCGAGATCGCGAACGGTTTCTCTGAGCTTAACGATGCCCAGGACCAGGCTGATCGTTTCCGTCATCAGGTAGAGCAGAAAGATGCCGGTGACGATGAAGCGATGTTCTTCGACGAAGACTACATCACGGCATTGGAGCACGGCTTGCCGCCAACGGCGGGGCAGGGCATTGGTATCGACCGCCTGGTGATGCTGTTCACCGACAGCCACACTATCCGTGATGTGGTGCTGTTCCCAGCGATGCGTCCCCAGGCGCAAAGCTAATTACACACCCGTTTTAAACGGGGCGTTCATTACCATCGCTTTTGGAATATGAGAGACGGGAGGCTTAGCCTCCCGTTTTTATTTGCAGATATCCTTACTAAGTATGCTGTTTAAATCCCGGTGCTAATGCGGTTTGGCGCCGATAATCGGTTGACTTTCGGGGCCATTTGTCCGAGTCTGTCAACCTGCGTACAGCCATCTTTACTGATCCGATTTCAGTGAATTTCATAACTAATATTGACAACGGTTGTATTGACTACTTCAAACCTAAGAGGATGAGACGGTGAAAATGCTCTCTGGCGCCGAAATGGTGGTCCAAAGCCTTCAGGACCTCGGCGTGAAGTGTATATTTGGCTACCCTGGCGGCTCTGTATTAGATATCTACGATGCCATGTTCCAACAACCGGACATGGAGCATATTCTTGTGCGCCATGAACAGGCTGCAGTGCATGCGGCTGATGGTTATTCTCGTGCTACCGGTGATGTCGGCGTCGCACTGGTCACCTCTGGCCCTGGTGCAACCAATACCCTGACCGGTATTGCGACAGCCTACATGGATTCAATCCCTATGGTGGTGCTTTCTGGCCAGGTACCAACGAGCCTGATCGGTATGGATGCGTTCCAGGAAACAGACATGTTTGGCTGTTCTCGCCCAATCGTTAAGCACAGTTTCCTGGTCAAAAAAGCGGAAGATATTCCAGAAGCGATTGCCAAAGCTTTCTATATAGCTTCAACCGGTCGCCCTGGCCCCGTTGTGGTTGATCTGCCAAAAGACTGTCAAAACCCCGCCAACAAGTTTGAATACAACTTGCCAACAGAAATTAAGATGCGCTCTTACAATCCGACGACCAAAGGCCATGGCCGTCAGATTAAAAAAGCGCTGGATATTCTGTTGCAAGCCAAACGTCCGGTTCTCTATGCCGGTGGTGGTGCGGTGATTGGTGAAGCGGCTCAGGCACTGACAGAGCTAGCTGAGCGATTAAACCTGCCTGTGACTAACACCCTGATGGGGTTAGGTGCATTCCCCGGTACCCATGATCAGTTCCTCGGAATGTTGGGTATGCACGGTACGCTGCAAGCCAACAAAGCGATGCATCATAGCGATTGTATCCTCGCCGTTGGCGCGCGCTTTGATGACCGTGTGACCAACAATGTTGCCAAGTTCTGCCCTGATGCCACGATTCTGCATATTGATATCGACCCCGCGTCTATCTCCAAAACAGTGATGGCTCATGTACCTATCGTGGGTGCCGCAGATACCGTTTTGCGTCAAATGCTCTCACAGTTGGACACCAGTGGTGCCAAGCTGGATCAGGAAGCGTTGACTGGCTGGTGGGATACCATCGAAGGTTGGCGTAAGACTCGCTGTTTGGACTACGCCAAGAGTGATGAGGTGATCAAGCCTCAGCAGGTGATTGAAGCACTATACAAAGTGACGGGTGGCGATGCATATGTCACATCAGACGTAGGCCAGCACCAGATGTTTGCTGCGCTCTACTATCCATTCGACAAACCTCGCCGTTGGATCAACTCCGGTGGTCTTGGCACCATGGGCTTTGGATTCCCTGCAGCGATGGGCGTTAAACGCGCGTTTCCTGATGCGGAAGTGGCCTGTGTAACGGGTGATGGCAGTATCCAGATGAATATTCAGGAGCTGTCTACCTGTATGCAATATGACATGCCTGTCAAAATCATCTCACTGAATAATGCGCAGCTCGGTATGGTGAAGCAGTGGCAGGATATGTTTTACAGCAATCGTCATAGCCACAGCTACATGGAGTCGATGCCTGACTGGGTTATGTTGGCTGAGGCCTATGGCCATGTAGGCATCAAGGTGACTAAGCCATCTGAGCTGGAGCCTGCGCTGGAAAAAGCGTTCGCAATGAAAGATAAGTTGGTCTTCCTCGACATTCATGTTGACCAAGCTGAACACGTCTACCCGATGCAGATTAAGTTCGGTGCCATGGACGAAATGTTTTTATCTAAGACGGAGCGAACCTAATGCGGCGTATTCTTTCTATTCTGCTGGAAAATGAACCTGGCGCATTAAGTCGTATCATCGGTTTGTTTGCCCAGCGTGGTTACAACATTGAATCGCTGACAGTTGCGCCAACCGATGACCGTAGCCTGTCGCGCATTACCATCACGACTTACGGTGATGATCAGGTGATTGAACAGATCACCAAACAGGTGAACAAGCTGATCGACGTGTTGAAGATCACCGACCTGTCAGAAGCGGCGCATGTTGAGCGTGAACTGATGTTGGTAAAACTGCGTGCAGTTGGCGAGACTCGAGAAGAGATCAAACGTACCAGTGATATTTTCCGCGGCCAGATCGTCGATGTAACGCCGACTCTGTACACGGTTCAATTGACTGGGCCTTCGGATAAGCTGGATGCTTTCATCGAAGCGGTACGTGAATCCACCGAGATTATTGAAGTGGTTCGCAGTGGCGTTTCGGGGATCTCTCGTGGCGAGCGTGCACTACGTCCGTAGATTCTGCCTCTACTCGTGAATACCTATAAAACCGCCTTCGGGCGGTTTTTTTATGTACAGGAAGTACGGTATGCCGCGGGCACATGGATGTGCAGGAGCGGCAATGTACAGGAAGTACGGTATGCCGCGGGCACATGGTACCCAAAACACTGCGTGGGGCATGCTAATGTGCGGGAGCGGCGATACCCACTACGCTTCGCGGGGCACGCTGTGTAGAGGCTGTACGGAGCATCTTTCGTCCTGCATGGAGTAGAGTTCAGGTGCTAAAGGCTGCTTATTGGCTGGCATCTGAGAATTACAAATTTGTAACACTTTTAATAAGGGCTTTAATCTCTTTTTGCGTTTAAGCAGTTAATATCAGAGAGAGTAAATAGAGATTAAACGTCATATAGATGGAGAATGGCTTTGAAATCAATTCTGTTGAAAGCTGGTTTACCGATACTGATCCTGGTGGTCGCCGCCGGTGCCGCCCAGCTCATCATTGCCAGCAAAAAGCCGCCCGAGCAAAAAGAAGACGATAAAAAAGCCTTGCTGGTGGATACCTTATCTGCGTCTCCGCAAACGGTGCGTTTCACCGTAAAAGCACAGGGAACAGTGCGCCCCAAAGTTGAAACGGACCTGATTTCAGAGGTGCGTGGGCGCGTCATCGAAATCTCCCCCAAATTTGTTAACGGCGGTTACTTCAATAAGGGCGACCTTCTGGTTCGTATTGAACCAGCAGACTACCAGACCGCATTGATAGCTGCGAAGGCCGAAGTTGCCCGCGCCAAAGCCAATCTCCAAGAAGAGTTAGCTCGCGCCAAAGTGGCTGAGACAGATTGGAAGCAGTTTGACCTCGAAACCGCGCCAGAACTGGGGTTGCGTAAGCCGCAAGTGGCCAAAGAGATGGCTAACGTGGCATACGCTGAAGCTGAGCTGGAAAAGGCCAATCGCGACTTGGAACGCACCATGATCCGAGCGCCTTATGATGGCATGGTTTATCAGAAGGATGTGGATTTGGGGCAATACCTTACTGTGGGCGCCCAGATAGGCATTGTGTACGGTACAGATGTTGCCGAGGTGCGTTTACCACTCAGTGATAATGACCTGGCTTATTTGGAGCTGCCCTTTGTTATGGACCGGGATAGTGCAGTGATCCCGGATGTCACTCTGTCAGCCCACATCGCAGGTACCAAAGCAGAATGGTCGGCTCAACTGCGACGCAGTGAAAAAGTCATCGATGAAAAAACACGTCTGATCTATCTGGTCGCAGAAGTGGATGATCCTTACGGTAGAAATCTTGCCAACACGGATGGTTACTTTCCGCTCAAGTTCGGTCGCTTTGTTCAGGCTGATATCGCCGGGCAGCGTGCCGAGAACATCTATGTATTCCCTCGCCATGTGTTACGACGTGGCAATCAGATTTTGCTTGTAGACAGTGAAAACCATTTGCGATTGCGTGATGTGGAAGTGCTTAGAACGGATGGAGATTCGGTTTATATTAGCGCGGGTATCGAGGACGGCGAACAAGTTGCGCTGACGCCGATCAGTAATCCACTCGATGGTATGGCTGTACGAACTATCCCGCCTTCACTTCCTGGCCCTCAAGGGCTCGAGAGTGAACCAGAGCAGATCGCTATTGCTAACGACGGCGATACCCAGGAGTAGCTATGGATACGCGTAAAGGGATTATCGCCTGGTTTGCCCGAAACAGTGTCGCAGCCAATTTGTTGATGGCGGTGTTGCTCATTGGTGGGTTGGTATCGGCGTTTACCATTCAGCGGGAAGTCTTTCCACAAATCACTCTCAATCTCATATCTGTAGAAGTTCCTTACCCCGGTGCCGCGCCACAGGAAGTGGAAGAGGGGATCAATATCCGTATCGAAGAGGCGATTGAAGATATCACTGGCATCAAGAAGATCACCTCCAGAGCAAGCGAGGGTATCGGCTCACTCACCATTGAAGTCGAAGATGATTTCGATATCGGTGAAGTGCTGGATGAAGTGAAATTGCGCATAGATGCGATCAGTTCGTTTCCAGAGAATATTGAAAAGCCAATCATCTATAAGCAACAGGCTGAAGAGCAGGTGATTTTTGTTCAGGTTTACGGCAACCTGGATGAGATCGCGATGAAAGAACTCACCAAATCGGTCCGAGAAGAGATCATCGCGTTGCCTGGAATTACGTCGGCAGAGATTTGGGGAGCCAGAGAGTATGAGGTGGCTATCGAGATTTCTGAGGGGCGCCTCCGTGAATACGGTCTCACCTTTGATGATGTTGTCAGAGCGGTAAGAAACTCCAGTTTAGATCTGCCCGGTGGCGCAATCAAAACCCGGACGGGCGACATTCTTCTTCGTGCCAAAGGACAAGCGTATTACGGGCATGAGTTCAATGATCTCGTGCTAATGACCCGCCCTGACGGCAGTCGTTTGCTGCTTTCTGATGTTGCGATGATCAATGACGGATTTACTGAAATTGAACGCTTTTCTGAGTTTGACCGCATGCCAAGTATGAGCGTGGCGGTTAACTCGGTGGGGGATCAGGATGCACTGCATATCTCCAAAGTCGTCAATGAGTATGTCGAGGAGAAACGCGAGTCGTTGCCAGAGGGGATATCAATAGCGACTTGGGGAGATAACGCGTTTTATCTGCAAGGGCGTCTCGACCTTATGGTCAACAACATGGTGTGGGGCGGCTTGCTGGTGTTTATTGTGTTATCTGCTTTTTTGCGCTTGCGCCTGGCCTTTTGGGTATTGATGGGGTTACCTGTCTGTTTCCTCGGGTCCATGTTACTGATGCCGGTAGAGCCCATTGGTGTCACCATCAACATGCTCAGCTTGTTTGGTTTTATTTTGGTGCTGGGGATAGTGGTTGATGACGCCATCATCATTGGTGAAAGCGCCTATTCTGAAATCGAAAAGTATGGGCATAACACCGAAAATGTTATTCGCGGTGCGCAACGTGTTGCGATGCCAGCGACGTTCGGTGTACTCACTACCATCGCTGCTTTCACTCCCATGCTGATGGTGGCAGGCCCGTTCGGCGTGATTTGGAAAACTATCGGGCTGGTGGTGATCTTGTGCCTGGTATTTTCGCTTGTGGAATCCAAGTTGATCCTGCCCGCCCACTTAGTCCATATGAAGGTGACCGAAGACAATCCCCATACACGTAATCCGATAACGCGTTTTCGACTTTTCTGCAGTGGTTGGATGGCGAGATTTGTTAAATCCGTCTACTTGCCAGTGCTGGCGCGTGCCGTTGAATATCGATACGTCACTATGACGCTGTTTATCAGCGGATTGATGTTGATTGGTGCCTCGGTGGCGGGTGGCTATGTGAGGTCGGTTTTCTTCCCCGACTTGCCCAGCGACTTTATCCGTGCGGAAGTGAATATGGTTGATGGTGCCCCCTCTGAGGCGACAGCATCGGCATTGCGCGTGATGACCGATGCCTTGTATCGCATGGATCAGGAGGTTCAGCAGGAGACAGGCTCTGGGGTGGTCAAACACAATATCGCTTTTTTACGCAGTAGCGGCACATCGGGCGTGATATGGGTCGAACTGAGCAAAGGTGAGGATAGGGAAACTGACGGCTATGAGATCGCCAACCTGTGGCGAGAGCAGATGCCCGAGGTGAGCGGTGTCCGTGACTTAAAGTTTGATGGCTCGATCAACCAAGGCCCTGGTGCGGACATTGCTTTTAAGCTGATAGGAAAAGATTTGGTCATGTTGGGGCAAGCTGCAGAGGAGTTAAAATTCAGGCTGGCTGATTTTGATGGTGTTTATGATATCAGCGATGACTCCAGCGGTGGCAAAGAGGAGATCGTGCTATCGATCAAGCCTCAGGCTGAAGCGCTGGGATTATCCTTGCTGGATCTCGCGCGCCAGGTTCGTCAGGGGTTCTATGGGGCCGAGGCGCAACGGGTGCAGCGTGGCAGCGATGAAGTAAAGATCATGGTGCGTTATCCTCGTGAAGAGCGGCGCTCAATTACCGACTTGGAAAATATGCGGATCCGTACCGCAACCGGTGATGAAGTTCCTTTTTCTGCAGTCGCTGAGATTGAAATGTCGCAGGGCTACTCCCGAATCACACGCGTTGATGGTATCCGAGCCATCACTGTGACTGCATCAGCAGACAAAACACGTGTAGAGCCCTCAAAGATTTCAAAAGAGGTGGAAGAAAACATTCTTCCAGAGCTTCTATCCAAGTACCCTGGCGTCAAATCGGCGCTGGAGGGAGCCACCTTGGAAGAGCAGAAGGCGTTGGTTGGATTGCTTAAGGGCGCTTTTTTAGCCTTGTTTGCTATCTACGCTTTGATGGCGATCCCATTAAAGTCTTATGCGCAACCAATTGTGATAATGGCAGTGATCCCGTTTGGCATTATCGGCGCCATTTTTGGGCACATGTTGCTGGGTTTACCGATGAGTGTGTTGTCGTTATGCGGCATTATCGCGCTATCGGGTGTGGTGGTGAATGACAGCCTTATCATGGTGGATTTCATTAATCAGGCCAGAGCGGAAGGGTATCGCCTCACTGATGCGGTATTAAGCGCCGGTGCCAAACGTTTTCGTGCCATTGTGCTGACTTCGTTGACCACTTTCTTTGGTCTGATCCCGATTATTCTGGAGAAGAGTCTACAGGCACAGATCGTTATTCCAATGGCTGTTTCACTGGCCTTTGGGATCCTGTTTGCAACTGTCATCACCCTGTTCCTGATCCCATGCCTTTATTTGGTTCTTAGTGACATCAAAGGATTGTTTGGGCGGGTCAAGCGAATATATGTCAGTGATGAAAAGCCTGCCGAGGTGACAGATTAATACCAATCCGAATATGACCATATATTTATGCGGATTGGTATAAACGCCGTGTTTTGTTTGGCGTCAGAGGGAGGTGGCTTTAACTATCTAAGAAGACGCTAATTAGAAAAAGAAATTTGGGGCTTAGCAATTTTCGGTCTAGGCTGGATAAAAAGACCAACGCAGTATCATGGAGGATAATTCATGCGTTCACCACTTGTTCTGGCTATCTGTTGTTTATTGCTGTCGCCTGTTGTCGGTGTTTGGGTTTACCAGGCGAGTCAAGAAGTGAGTTTTGCTTTTATCAGCGGTGCAGCACTGCTCTTCTCAGCATTTATGCTTGGCATCGAATATTTGATGAAGCGCCAAAACGTGCAGCTAGTGTCCCAATCAAACGCGCGGCGTCGACACACAGACAAACGTAGACTGGTGTCACACCGCTAGTCTATTCAGTTATTCCTCAAGCAGGGAGTAAGGTTGCTGACCCAGTGTCAGTGAACTTTGCTCCTGACCTGAAACTCTCAGCTTAGCGTCCGGTTCAATGTCGTTTGGCAGAACAGCAAGCAACTTGCCGAAGTTGTCTACGGTTACCGCGGATACTACGACGCCGCTGCGGCGCCAATTGTCACCCAAAGCTAACTCCAGATTGTCACCCGGCTGAGTTTCATTATTGAATTCACCTTCAAGTAGGTACATCGCTCGTTTGTTTTTCCCGAGGTATTTCATGCGCGCAACTGTCTCTTGGCCGATGTAACAACCTTTGCTAAAGGAGACCGCATCCAGTTTCTGCAAATTAAGCATCTGCGGAACATATTGCTGAATCAAAGGGGTAGAGAGGTGAGGATAACCCGCCTCAATATCTAGTAACTGCCAGAGTGCAGGCGAGTCCTGTTCTGCCTCCGTGAGCGCGTCCGGCACTGCGTGGCTGGCAGCCAATAAAACCAAAAACCTTGGCGCAGGATCTGCCTGGTACAAAATGGTAAACCCTTCTCCGGAGAGCATTGGTGCCTCATCATTCGGGGCTTTTCCAAAGGCGCTCTCAATGGCTGCGGTGGCGTTCTTACCTGCCACACCTATCATCTGCCATTTGGCAGCAGCATCTTCAATCTTTACTTTGGAGAAGGCAGCAAACTTCTTTAGTTCAGGCAGCGCCACCTGCTGACTCTCTTTGCTGTGCAGCATTACGATGCTGTCTTTGTGTTTTAGGAGAGTGAAAATGCTTAACATTTTGCCTTTGGCATCACACTGAGCACCTCTTAACGGCTTACTATCGCTGAGTAGGGTGACGTCACAGGTCGTCTGCCCCTGCAGATAGCTCACCCTGTCCTCACCTGAAAGCTGAGTGACGCCGAGTTCTAATGACATCACTACGAGCGCTGGCAGGTTTGTTGTATCTGTATTTGAGAGCGAGGTTATTTGTGTGTGCATTTTTTACATCCTAATTGGCCGATGCTTGTTCACCAATGCAGGTAGGCCATCGACATGATGTCCATACGATGGCTACTACTTGGGGGCTCACAGTTTGGCTTTCAAGTCGTCAATCCCTATATAGGCTATGTTAGCATGGCACTTTTCACGTCTAGAAGATGGGATAACGACAAGTGGAAATGAAAGAAAAGCTGGCGCGCCTGAAATGGGCTTGCCGTCGCGGAATGTTGGAGCTGGATGTGATTTTGGAGCCATTTGTGCCTGAGTTTCCAAATCTTACTGCTGAAGACCAACAAACATTCGAACGTTTACTCAGCTGTGATGACCCAGAGCTTTTTGCCTGGTTTATGGGGCATGAATCCTGTGAAGATGGCAAATTGGCTGCCATGATCAAGCGAGTTCGCGATCATAGTGGCGCGATTTGAGATTTCGTTAGTTCACTCAAAACAGGCAAGCCGGAGCTTTTGGTTTGCCGTTGTTTTAGTTTGTAGCGCGTTACTTACGGTTGCCAATTCACTTGTTGGTTGGCTGATTTCCATCGCTCTGGTGTCGGCCTTGCTTTTCTGGGCTCACCGGTATCACCGCAGCGGCTTTCAAGGCGTTCGAGCCATTGAAGTTGGATACGATACTTCGGTTGTTTTAATAACCCTTCACAATGCCCGCATTCCGGTAACAGCAGTTGGTCGGCACTTAATAACGGATTGGTGCTGTCGCCTATCTCTGAAGAGTACCGAAATCAAGGAGCCATTGCCTAAAGGGTGGCACCAGCGGTGGTTGTGGCGTGACAGTATGTCAGATAAGGATTATCGGAGACTTTGCCGCTGCCTAATACAATGGCAGCGGCTAGCGGATGCTGAAGTCTCTACTCAGGATTCTGGAGCCTGATGTGGGTCGAGTATTGTCGGCTGGCTTTTTCCCAGCGTTTTTGGGTAATCCAAAGTGTAATGCAGTCCGCGACTCTCTTTTCTTGCCATCGCTGAACGCACGATTAGCTCTGCTACTTCAACCAGATTACGCAACTCCAACAGGTTATTCCCTACGCGGAAATTACTGTAGTACTCAAATATTTCCTGCTTCAACAGCTGAATACGTCTGAGTGCACGTTCGAGGCGTTTTGTGGTTCGAACAATGCCGACGTAGTCCCACATAAACAATCGAAGCTCATGCCAGTTGTGTTGCAGAACGACCTCTTCGTCAGAACAGGTCACCTGGCTCTCATCCCATGCTGGCAATGAAGGTGCCATCGGCTGACTGTCCAAGCGATTCAGAATATCTTTTGCGGCGGCATGGGCAAACACCACACACTCCAGCAAGGAGTTGCTCGCCATGCGATTAGCCCCATGCAGTCCGGTATAGGTCACTTCGCCAACCGCGTAGAGGTTATCAAGATCGGTGCGGCCTTTAAGGTCAACCATGACACCGCCGCAGGTATAGTGGGCCGCGGGAACCACCGGAATCGGCTGGCTGGTAATATCTATACCCAGCTCAAGGCACTTCTTGTAAATCGTTGGGAAGTGCTCTTTCACAAAATCCGATGGTTTATGGGAAATATCTAAATAGACGCAATCGGCACCGAGCTTTTTCATCTCATGGTCAATCGCTCTTGCAACAATATCCCTGGGCGCTAATTCGGCACGATCGTCGTAGTCAGGCATGAAACGTGAGCCATCCGGACGTTTAAGTACGGCGCCTTCGCCACGCAGTGCCTCGGTCAACAGGAAATTCCGTGCTTCCGGGTGGAACAGGCAGGTGGGATGGAACTGATTGAATTCCATATTGGCTACGCGACATCCGGCGCGCCACGCCATAGCGATCCCATCTCCACTGGAGACATCGGGGTTGCTGGTGTATTGGTAAACTTTACTTGCACCGCCCGTTGCCAGAACAATAAAGCGGGCCCGAATAAGTTCGACCTGCTCTTTGTTTCGGTTCCATACATAGGCGCCGTAACAAAGATCGTTGTCATCACCCAATTTACGACCCGTTATCAAATCAACAGCGTTGTACCGCTCGAGTAGTGTGACATTTGGGCAGGCTTTGACTTGATCGACCAGCGTAGTCTGCACCGCTTTTCCAGTCGCATCGGCAGCGTGCAGGATACGGCGATGGCTGTGACCACCTTCGCGGGTTAGATGATAAGTGGGTTCTTCGCCTTTTTTGCGATTCACCTGATCAAAAGGAACGCCCATGTCGATTAACCACTGTATGCTTTCGCGAGCGCTACTGGCGGTATATCGGACCGCTTCTTCATCACACAGGTCTGCACCTGCAGTCAGCGTATCTTCTACATGAAAGTCGACACTGTCACTGGCATCAAAAACTGCGGCAATTCCTCCCTGTGCATAGAAGGTGGCGCCTTCTTTGACAGGACCCTTACTTAATACAGCCACCGTGGTTTGTTGTCCCAGTTGCAAGGCAAGCGAAAGGCCTGCTGCACCACTGCCAACAATCAACACGTCATAGCTGTGTTCAATTTGCTCCGGCATACGTTATCATGGGCAATTAATTCAGAGACCTATGTTAGCCGAACTGTGACCTGAGATACACTTTCCGAGATCAAGTAAAATTTTTTAACATTCTTTCGAACTAAATAATTTCACGGCAGTCTATGGAAGTGTGCATGCTTAGAGCCTCCAGTTCGGAAGCAGTATAAAGATGGAGTGGAAGCTCGAATGAGCGAGCAGCAAATCGACCAGAAGCTGGTCGAGCGAGTCCAGCAAGGGGATAAACGAGCCTTTAATGTGTTGGTACAAAAATACCAGCACAAGGTGATAAACCTGATATCTCGTTACGTTAAAAACCAAGGCGATGTCGCCGACGTAGCGCAGGAAGCTTTTATTAAGGCTTATCGGGCATTACCAGGCTTTAGAGGTGAAAGTGCGTTTTACACCTGGCTGTATCGGATCGCCGTTAACAGTGCGAAGAACTATTTGGTTTCGCAGGGGCGCCGTCCGCCAGCCAACGATATTGAGCCGGAAGAGGCTGAGTATTATGAAGGTGCAAGTGCATTGCGGGATGTGTCAACGCCAGAGGGTTTGGTGCTGACAGACGAAATTCGTCAGGTGGTGTTCGATACTATTGAGACACTGCCAGATGACTTGAAAACCGCCATCACGCTCCGAGAGTTGGAAGGCTTAAGTTACGAAGAGATTGCTGAAGTAATGGAGTGTCCGGTAGGTACGGTGAGATCCCGCATTTTCCGAGCTCGAGAAGCGATTGATAAACGAGTTAAACCGTTAATAGAACATTAACGCCAGAGGTAGAGAAACAATGGCTGCAGATAACCAGCAACGTCTTTCAGCATGGATGGATAACCAAGCGGATGAGACTATCAGCGACGAAATGATCGACGCACTGCTAGAAGACGAAGCGTTGCAGAGCACCTACTCCAGATACCAACTTATTGGTGACGCTATTCGCGGCGAAATGCCTCCGGTCGTTGATATTGATCTGACCAGCCGCATAGCGGATGCACTGGAACAAGAGCCTACAGTGCTTGCTCCAGCGCAGACCGAATCTAAACCTGCTGCGGAATCGGGCAAGGTCGTTTCACTGTTAAAACAGCTAGGGCAGTACGCTATCGCTGCAACCGTCGCCGCAGTCGCGGTACTGGGTGTTCAGCAGTATAACCAGCCGGGTGAAAGCGAAATTCCAACACCTGTGTTAACGACAACACCACTGACCGGTGTAGCGGCGCCAGTTAGCTTGGCCGCACCTACGGCGGAACAGGTAAACGATGAAGCCGTTGCTCAGCAACAGCGCATTATGGAGCAGCGCAAACGTATTAATGCGTACTTGCAGGATCATGAGCAGCAGCGCCGTTTGCAGCCTGTTGAGGCGGAGCAACCAGCTGTTGAGGAATCTGACACCTTAGAAGGGACAGAAGAACGTTAAATGACGCGTACTCTGTTTAGGTCCGTCGTCGGTGGCCTACTGATTTTACTGACGATTTCACATGCCAAGGGCGCCGATAAGGCGCCCGAGTTGCTTCTACAGCGTATGTCCGATGCATTCAGGCAAGAGTCATACGTCATCTCTATGGTTCAAAATTTTGGCGGGCGAATCGAGCCTTTGCGACTGGAGCATGGCTTTGTTGATGGCCATGAGATAAGCCATCTCAGCTATCTAAACGGTCCTTTGAGAGACATTGTTCGCAAAGATGGCACAGTGTCTTACTTGGAATCAGAGCGCCCCGCCTATTCGTTGAAAGCTCGCCAGATGGATGGCCCAATTCCAAAGCCGTTTCTTGGTGATATCAGTGCGATTTCCGAGAATTATCGCTTTGTGATGGGAGGGAAAAGCCGTACCGCTGGCCGGATAGCCCAACTGGTAAGGATCACGCCCACAGAGCCTGATCGCTACGGTTTGCTGGTATGGTCGGATGTTGAAACCGGCTTCCTGCTCCGTGCCGATGTTATTAGCCGAGAAGGTGACATCGTCGAACAGTTGCAGGTTGTCTCGATACGACTGATGGATGAACCTTCCGAACATTTGCAATCAATTGCTGCATCTCAGTTACCACAAACCGTACCGCAGCCAGAGCGACGCGACACAGAGGACCTGGTGGAGTGGAATGTAGGCTGGATGCCTGCGGGCTTTGAACTGGTTAATCAGGACCAACATCGCTTAGCGCTCACGAATGATGTCGTCGATTACATGATGTTCAGCGATGGGTTGATCAAGTTTTCGGTTTATATCAATAAGGTAGAGAGCCAGGAAGAGCGAGGCAGCTTAGTGACTCGTGGTGCGCTTTCCCTATTCAGCTTAATTAACTCCGGCGTTGAAATTACCGTCGTTGGTCGAATGCCACCAGAAACAGCTCAGCGGATCGCTGAAACGGTTTATCCCGTCGTGGAAAAACCACGTAATAAAGGGCTCCCCAATGCTGGTTGAACAGGCTGTCGTCAAGAAGATTGCTGACGGTTGGATCGAGGTAGAAGCGATTCAACGCAGTGCTTGTGATGCCTGTAGCCAGAAAGGTTGTGGTAATGGTGTTGTGGCCAAGGCTTTTGGTAGTCGGTTACATCGACTGTCGTTGCCTGACCCTGGGAATCTAAAGCTGGAACAGGAGGTTAAGATCGCCTTGCCTGAGCAAACCCTGTTGAGCGGCGCCAGCTTGATTTATCTTTTACCCCTGATCGCTGCGATTGTTTTTGCGGTGGCGGTGTCGTCGCTGCAGCCGATGCTGGGTGCTCAGCCTGACGAGGGTTGGCAAATTGCCGCAGCCTTGTCCGGAGGAATTATCGGCTGGTTTTTTGCGAGAAGAAAAGCAAGGCAACTTGAGCAGGATCCCGCGTGTCGTATCCAGATTTTACAGGACGAACAGCTGCCGGTTGCAATTAGTCACACAATGCAGGATAGCGGGCGCTGATTAAACAAGGTAGAATTGCCCGCCTATTTACTGCACACCTTCGATAGCTACTGGTTTCTGTTTAGATGAAGCATATCCGCAACTTTTCAATTATTGCCCACATTGACCACGGTAAGTCGACCCTTTCTGATCGACTGATTCAGACATGTGGTGGCTTGAGTGACCGCGAAATGGAGGCTCAGGTTCTCGACTCTATGGACCTGGAGCGAGAGCGTGGCATTACCATTAAAGCGCAAAGTGTCACCTTGAATTACAAAGCTAACGACGGTGAAACCTACCAGCTTAACTTCATTGATACCCCTGGACACGTTGACTTCTCTTACGAGGTATCGCGTTCGCTTGCGGCCTGTGAAGGTGCTTTGCTGGTGGTTGACGCAGGGCAGGGGGTTGAGGCCCAGACTGTAGCTAACTGCTATACAGCCATTGAGATGGACCTGGAAGTCGTACCGATCCTCAACAAGATCGATTTGCCTCAGGCGGACCCTGAGCGTGTTTCTGAAGAGATCGAAGACATTGTCGGTATTGAAGCGACCGACGCTGTTACCTGCTCGGCAAAAACAGGCCTGGGTGTGGAAAATGTTCTGGAAACCATTGTTAACCAGATCCCACCACCAGAGGGTGACCCCGACGCACCGACCCAAGCGCTGATTATCGACTCATGGTTCGATTCTTACCTCGGCGTCGTCTCTTTGGTCCGTATCAAGCACGGTAGCTTGAAGAAAAACGACAAGATTAAGGTGATGAGCACCGGTCAGGTATGGGGAATCGACCGCCTGGGTATCTTTACCCCCAAACGTGAAGACACGACAGAGCTCAATTGCGGCGAAGTAGGTTGGGTCGTTTGTGGTATCAAAGAGATCCACGGTGCCCCTGTGGGTGATACGTTGACGTTGGCGAAAGGTGGAGCACCTGAAGCGCTGCCTGGCTTCCAAAAGGTCAAGCCACAGGTATATGCTGGCCTGTTCCCGATTAGTTCAGATGATTATGAAGCGTTCCGCGATGCACTGGCAAAGCTGAGCCTGAATGATGCGTCTCTGTTCTACGAGCCAGAAAATTCAACGGCGTTGGGCTTTGGATTCCGTATTGGCTTCCTTGGCATGCTACACATGGAGATCATCCAGGAGCGCCTCGAGCGCGAATACAATCTGGAGTTGATCACCACCGCGCCAACGGTAGGTTATGAGGTGGTGACGACAGATAATGAGCGGGTCAACATCGATAACCCCTCAGATCTTCCTCCAGTAAATAATATCCTTGAGATACATGAGCCTATCGTTGAAGCCCACATTCTTGTGCCACAGGAATTTTTGGGTAACGTTATTACGCTGTGTGTTGAAAAGCGTGGCGTACAAAAAGATATGACCTATCACGGTAAACAGGTTGCCGTGACTTATGAGTTGCCCATGGCCGAAGTGGTGATGGACTTCTTCGACAGACTGAAGTCGACCAGCCGTGGCTATGCGTCGTTGGATTATAACTTTGTCCGATTCGAATCAGCTGACATGGTTAGGGTCGATGTACTGATTAATGGCGACCGTGTTGATGCGTTGGCAATGATCACACACAGAGACAACGCACAGAGTCGTGGTCGTGAATTGGTAGAGAAGATGCGTGAGCTTATTCCTCGCCAGATGTTTGATATCGCCATTCAGGCGGCTATCGGCAACCATATTATTGCCCGAAGCACTGTGAAGCAGCTGCGCAAAAACGTTATTGCCAAGTGTTATGGTGGTGACGTGAGCCGTAAGAAGAAGCTGCTGCAGAAGCAAAAAGAGGGTAAAAAGCGTATGAAGCAGGTCGGTAACGTGGAAGTGCCCCAAGAAGCATTCCTCGCCGTATTGCAGGTAGGCAAGAAGTAATAAGGAAATAAAATGGCTGGGATTTTTTCCGCGATACTGGTATTTGCCACGCTGATCACTGGCGTGCTTTGGCTTATCGATGCTGTGATGTTTGCGCCCAAGCGTCGTGAGGCGGTTGCTGCTGCGGAAGCTGCAGCAGGTACCTCTCTTGACGAAGAAGCGCAGGAGCGAGTTGCCCCACGTCCTGGCATCTTTGAGTTTTCTGAATCGCTGTTTCCAGTCATTGCCATCGTATTGGTGTTACGCTCATTTATCTATGAGCCATTCCAGATCCCATCCGGTTCCATGATGCCCACGCTTCTGGTGGGGGACTTTATCCTGGTGGAAAAGTTTGCCTATGGATTGCGTGAACCTCTAAACAGAAATAAGTTTCTCGAGACTGGCGAGCCAGAGCGCGGCGATATCGCGGTATTTAAGTTTCCGAAGCAGCCGCAGATTGATTACATCAAGCGTGTTATCGGACTCCCCGGTGACCGTGTGATCTATAAAGACAAAAACCTTTACCTGCAGCCAGCATGTAAGGAGCAGCGTCCCTGTCCTGAGCTTGAGCTAGTCGCCAGGGATCTGGTCAACCGCGATGAGTTTAAAGACCCTCATGGTGGAATCGTTGAACGCTTGTCAGAGCAACTGGGTGAAGTTAGCCATGACATTTTGGTTTATCGAGGACGCCCTGAACCTTGGGTTCACTACTACCGTCAGCGTGGTTTGCGTCCGGGCGAGTGGGTTGTACCTGAGGGGAGTTACTTCGTCATGGGTGATAACCGAGACAACAGCCAGGACAGTCGATTCTGGGGGTTCGTTCCAGAATCACACTTGGTTGGTAAAGCGGTGGCTATCTGGATGAGCTTCGAGTTTGGTCGAGATCCTAAAAGCTTCTTCAGCTGGGTGCCTACAGATGTTCGTTTCAGCCGCATTGGCGGTATTGAGTGACCATGGATAACATTGCACGGCTTAGTCGCGCTCTCGGATACCAGTTCGACGATGTGTCGCTACTGGAGCAGGCACTTACTCACAGAAGTGCTGGCAGTCGACACAATGAGCGCTTGGAGTTTTTAGGCGATTCGATCCTCAGCCTGGTGATCTCTGAGCAACTTTACGCCCAGTTCCCAAAAGCCAGTGAAGGTGATTTGAGCCGCCTCAGAGCGGCGTTGGTAAAAGGCACCACGCTGGCTGAACTCGCCCGTGATTTTCAGCTGGGGGATTTCCTGCGACTGGGTTCTGGTGAGTTAAAGAGTGGTGGATTTCGCCGCGCCTCCATCTTAGCTGATGCGGTCGAAGCGATTATTGGCGCCATCTATCTGGACAATGGCATCGATGTGGTTCGTCCATTAATCCTTGCTTGGTATAAGAGCCGATTGGAAGCGATCAAACCCGGCGAGCACCAGAAAGACGCTAAAACTCAGTTACAAGAACTACTGCAGAGCCGCAAATTGGCGCTGCCGGAATATACTGTATTGGACATCAAGGGCGAAGCGCATAACCAGACGTTCACTGTTTCATGCAAAGTCAGCCCACTAAATGATGCCGTCACTGCAACCGGCCCTAGTCGTCGTAAAGCCGAGCAGGATGCAGCTGCTCAGGTTCTGGAGAAAATGTCTCATGACGGATAATACCCGTGCCGGCATTGTTGCCATCGTAGGCCGCCCTAATGTGGGCAAATCGACCCTGCTCAATGCGTTGCTCGAGCAAAAAGTTTCTATCACTTCAAAAAAGCCCCAGACGACGCGACACCGCATTACCGGGATTCTGACCGAAGGCAGCGTACAGGCTGTCTTCGTTGACACGCCAGGGCTGCATATTGAAGAGAAGCGAGCGATCAATCGTTTGATGAATCGTGCGGCTTCGAGTGCCTTGGGTGATGTTGAGATGATCATCTTTGTTGTTGATGGCACTCATTGGACTGAAGATGATGAAATGGTGGTCAACAAGATCCGCCAGACCCGAAAAGTCCCTGTAGTACTGGCGATCAATAAGGTTGACCAGATTAAAGAAAAAGAGATCCTGCTGCCCCATATTCAGATGCTGTCTGAAAAGCTCAATTTTGAACGAGTGATGCCTATCTCTGCGTCAAAAGGGGAGTTGGTCGATGAGTTGCGCGATTACGTGATGGGAGCCCTACCAGAGTGTGAACACTTCTTCCCTGAAGATTACATCACCGATCGCTCGCAGCGCTTCTTGGCGGCAGAGATCATCCGTGAGAAGTTAATGCGCTTTACCGGGCAGGAGCTGCCTTATTCTGTCACCGTGGAGATCGAGCAGTTTAAGTTCCAACCCAATGGTGTTGCCCAGATCAATGGCTTGATTCTGGTAGAACGTGATAGCCAGAAACCCATGGTGATTGGTAAAGGTGGTGAGCGTTTGAAGACCATCGGCCGTGAAGCCAGATTGGATATGCAGAAACTGTTTGACTGCCGTATTAACCTTGAACTATGGGTGAAGGTTAAGTCAGGTTGGGCAGATGATGAACGTGCCCTACGCAGTCTGGGCTACGGAGAAGACTAGAGGAGTAGGCGTTGCAACTCGGATTTGTGCTGCATCGTCGACCCTATCGGGAGACCAGCCTGCTGGTTGACCTATTCACTGAACACTCAGGTTATATCAGAGCGGTATGCCGCGGGGGACAAAGAAAGTCTCTGGCGGCACTTATGCAACCCTTTTACCCGCTGACGCTCTCTTTCAAAGGCCAGGGAGAGTTGGTCACTCTGCTGCAAACTGAGCCACGCGGTATGCCTCATACTCTGACAAGCGAGAGGCTGTATGCCGGCCTATACGTAAATGAATTGCTGGTTAGACTGCTACCTATTGGCGTTCCCTGCCCTGAGCTATTTTCTGTATATCAAAGTACGTTAATTAAATTAGCTGACAAAGCGTCTGCATCTCTTGAACCCATGCTGCGCCAGTTCGAGTTCATATTACTTACTGAGCTGGGGGTGGCATTTGATTTTCAACATGACGCCCATGGTGTGCCGATTGAATCGGGGGGGCGCTATGTTTGGTACTCAGAGCAGGGGTTTTGTCGTAATGACTCGGATGCAAACGGCATTTCTGGTGACAGTTTGCTGGAAATTGGCTTTGGTCAGCTAAATAATATAGCCAATCAACGAGTTGCAAAACAGCTATGCAGGCAGGCATTGTCAGGGTTTTTGGGTAAAAAACCGCTGAAAAGTCGTGAACTATTCGCACAATTTTTAAGAGGAAAACGACGTTGAAAGAGATCTTACTGGGCGTCAACATCGACCACATTGCTACCCTTCGCCAAGCCAGGGGTACCAACTACCCTGATCCTGTGCATGCCGCTGCTGTGGCAGAAAATGCAGGAGCAGACGGTATTACAATCCATCTACGGGAAGATCGTCGCCATATTCAGGATCGTGACGTCGCTGTACTCAAAGAAACATTGAAGACACGCATGAATTTGGAAATGGCAGCGACCGATGAGATGGTCCAGATCGCCATTGATACTAAGCCAACCTTTGTCTGTTTAGTTCCAGAAAAGCGTGAAGAGCTGACGACCGAAGGCGGCTTGGATGTTGCGGGTCAGCAGGCGCGAATGAACGATGTGGTGGCTAAGCTCGCCGCAGCGAATATCAAGGTATCGCTATTCATTGATGCAGATAAGGCCCAGATCGATGCCGCTAAGGCATCTGGTGCGCCTTACATTGAACTGCATACTGGCCACTATGCCGATGCAACGGACGAAGCAGAACAAAAAGCAGAATTAGCGCGTATCGCTGAAGCAGCTGCATATGCTGATAGCATTGGCTTGAACGTTAATGCTGGCCACGGCCTTCACTACCACAACGTCAAACCTATCGCCGCAATTCCTGAGCTGGAAGAGCTGAACATTGGTCACTCCATTATTGCGCGCGCTGCTTTTGATGGCTTGGCGACTGCTGTTGCCGATATGCGCCGTTTGATGAAAGAGGCCCGCCTGGGTATCTGATTATGGCCATCCTGGGTTTAGGCACTGATATTGTTGAAGTGGATAGGATCGCTAAGGCGATTGAGCGCACTGGTGAACGGTTTGCTCAGCGGATTTTGACGGAGCGAGAGTATCAGTACTTTACTCAATCTGGTCAGCCGGTGCGCTATCTGGCGAAGCGCTTTGCCGCCAAAGAGGCAGCAGCCAAAGCGTTAGGAACCGGGATTGCTGCTGGCATCAGCTTTCAGCATTTCGAAGTGAGCAATGACGATGCTGGTAAACCGGTATTAGTGCTTACTGATAAGGCTGGCGAGCGCGCTGCAGCAATGGGTGCAAGTCATCTGCACCTGTCGATAAGTGATGAGCGCCACTTCGCCGTGGCTACCGTGATACTTGAGTCTTAGTTGAAAACTGCAAAGGCAGCGATGGTCGGTCAGGCCATTACTGCTTTAGCTGCTTGTTGCAACAAAGCTATCTCATCCAGCATCTCGAGGTATTCAGGCTCAATATCTGGAAGCTCAATGCCCTGTTTAAGCAGAGTTTCCAGTTCATTGGCAAGTTTATTGAGCGCCGGTACGCCGGTGTAACAACAAGCGCCATTGAGCTTGTGTACGTGGTGCAAAAGCTCAGCACGATCTTGTTCCTGATAGGCTTTATTCAGAGAGTCGCTTACATCCGGCAGGCTGTCGAGCAACATCTGCAACATCTCTTGAGCCAGAGATTCCCTGCCACCAGCTCGCTTCAGAGCCAGATCCCAGTCTATTCCATCAATAGAAGCAAGATCGGCACTGCTATCAGCACTTAGCTTTGGTACCCAGCGCAGAATCAATCTTTGCAGTGCTTCCTCATCAATAGGCTTGGTCAGATAATCATCCATGCCCTGAGATAATAAGCGTTCTTGTTCACCTTGCATTGCATGTGCGGTAACTGCAACCACTGGCGTGGAACGATTAAGCTCGGTTTTGCGGATCTCTTTGGTCGCAGTGACCCCGTCCATGCGTGGCATCTGAATATCCATCAGAATCAGGTCATAACTCTGTTTGAGCGCTTTTTCGACTGCAAACTCTCCATCTTCACAGGTCTCAACTTCGTTCACCAGATCTGAAAGCAGGGCCGCAATTAATTTCAGGTTGGCTGGATTGTCATCCACAGCCAGAATCCGTGCATCATGTTTGGCGGCTTTAGCCGGTTGTGGCTTGTGGGCCACTGTTTGCAGCGGCTTGAAATGTCCTATGGTGCGACAGACTCTGGAAGGGTTAACTGGTTTGGCTATGCTGTTGTCTGCTCCCATTTCGCGCAACATCTCGTGCACGTTGGGATCGCTATGGTTGGTCAGCACGATGACCTGGTCGCTGCACACCTTCGCTTGACGGATCAGTTGTCCCATTTGCGACATATCTTTTTCGCACGACGCACAGCTGATTAAAGTGGCGAGGAAATGCTGACCGGAGTTAAGTTGGTGTTGCCATTCGAATGGCTCGCTGACGCTCACCACGTTCATGTGCCAGTTTATTAATGGGTCAGCTAATGCGCGTCGGCTAGAGTCCTGTGGTTCATAAATCAGAACTGCGCGGTCATGCACTTCATCAAGTGGTAGTGGCTCACCCAATGGCAGCGGACTGCGTGTGCAACATAGCGTAAACCAGAAGGTTGTAGATTTCCCTGGGGTGGACTCAAAGCCCATTTCACCACCCATCTGGTGAACCAGGCGTTGCGAGATCACCAAACCAAGGCCTGTGCCACCAAAGCGACGCGTAATACTGGAGTCACCCTGACCAAAGGCTTGGAACAGGGACTTCTGTTGTTCTTCACTGACCCCGATCCCCGTGTCTTTAACAATGATCTTCAGGGTAACTTTATCTTCATGCTCCTTCAGCAGCTTGCTGCTGATCTCAACCGAACCCTGTTCAGTAAACTTAACTGCGTTGCCGACCAGGTTAGTCAGAACCTGTTTAATTCGGAAAGCGTCACCGATCAGGTTGTCCGGTACTTTATCCGCAACCCGGACGACCATTTCCAACCCTTTTTCATGACTATTTGGCGCCAGCAAGGTGGCTACTTCGTAAATGGTGTCACGGAGCATAAATGGCATCTGCTCCAACTGGAGCTTACCGGCTTCAAGTTTAGAGAAGTCGAGGATGTCATTAATGATGGTCAGCAGATTGTTGGCCGATTTCTCGGTGGTGACCAAATAGTCTTTCTGCTGCGGTGTCATCGGTGTTTTAAGCAGCTGGCGAGTAAAACCAATCACACCATTGAGTGGTGTTCTCAGTTCGTGGGACATGTTGGCCAGGAATTCAGACTTAACCCGGTTAGCTTCCTGTGCCCGTTTTTTCGCCATATCCAGTTCAATATTCTGGATCTCGATCTGTTCCAGCGTTTCTCGCAGATCGGAGGTGGCCTGATCGATGTTTTGTTGCATCTCCAGGTGAGATTCGTCGAGTGACTTCGCCATGGCGTTGATGCCCTGGCGCAGCTCATCCAGTTCTCCAATAAGTGGACCCGCTACACGTGTGTCCAATCGGCCTCGGCGGATCATGTCTACCGCGTCAACCATTTCAGAGATGGGTTCGGTTACCTGTTTCACCAGCCGGAAGGTGAATAGCAGGTTGAGTATCACACCTACCAACACGATGATACCGGCGGCCAATGCTGACCTATGTTGTTCCAGCACAGCACCGTCAGAGTTTAACTGTGCAACCACATAGCCGATGATGGGGGTGGGTTCATCGGGCTTGAGGCCATACAGGTTGGATTCCTGGTGGATCGGTGTTCGAAGGATCAGGTCGCCGTTGCTGGTGTACTCCAGCATGGTATTTGGGGGCACTGTAGAGCCCGGCGGCAAGCGCAACGTATTGAAGTTACGTATGTAGTTACTGGTAACAAATACTTTGTGGCGGGTATCGAAAATGGCAATGGCCCGCACCGTTTCTGAATGTCGACGGTGTGACACGCCAACCAGGCGTTTGAGCATCTCTCGACTGTTATGCAGCATGCCGTACTCACTGGCGATCGCCAGTGGTTCAACAATATTGCTGCCACGCTCGATCAGTTCCTCGTCCAATTCCTGGAATCGATGGAACGTAAAGTAGCTGCCCAATAGCACCCCGATCAACACGGTCGGCGCCAACGTCAGAATGAGCACCCATGAGCGTAAGCCCAGTGTTGCCATGGTGTTTCCTTCACCCCTGCCATTACAATGCGGGTAATAATGTCATATTACTGAGATAATGAGTACCGCCCAAACTTTACAGGCGTGACGAGGAAGACGTTTCATGGTGCAGATTTATCGCCCAAACAAAGTGCGAGCGAGATCAAACAAGGCAAAACAGCTGACGTTGCAGATTGACGACCTGAACCACAAAGGTGAGGGTGTTGGCCGTGCTGATGGCAAAGTTGTCTTTGTTTCGGGGGCATTGCCGGGCGAGCGAGTGAAGGTAAAACCGGTTGAGCAGCAGAAACGGTTCTTGCGAGCAGAGCTATTGAGTGTAAATGAGTCCAGCGCCGAGCGAACGCAGCCATTTTGTCAACACTATGGCCAGTGTGGCGGGTGCGCACTTCAACACATGACAATCGTTGCCCAGAGAGAGCAGAAACAGAAGCGACTGGCGCGCTTGCTGCAGGAGCAGAGCTTACAACCCACTGAATGGCAGTCTGTTGTTGCCGGAGAAGCGCAACAGTATCGTCGCAGGGCCCGAATTAGCATTTGGTGGGGCAGAGGCAAGCGAGATTTCAAAATTGGATTTCGCCAGAAGCAGAGCAAGGCACTGGTCGAGATAGATTCCTGCCCCTTGTTAGTTGAGTCGCTAGAAACCAGCTTTAACTTACTGCGTTCTCTGCTAGTTAAACTGAAACGTCCGAAAGTCTTTTCTCACCTTGAAGTATGCGAGGCCAATGAAGGGGCCATTTGGATCCTGCGCAACATTGACGGCGTGAGAGATGATGATCTTGCTCTCATTCGTGAGTTTGCCGAAACAAATGCCTTACATCTGCTTTTTGAAGACAACGAAGGGCTGGTCACGCCTGTCACTGCCAATGTGCCGTCAGTGTTTCATTACTCGCTCGATGTTGGTAACAAGTCCCTGGCGATTGGTTTTGCGCCACAGCATTTTATTCAGGTTAACGCAGACATCAATCAGCAGATGGTTGAGCAAGCTTTGTTATGGTTAGCGCCGCAGCAGAATGAAACCATTGCTGACTTTTTCTGTGGCGTCGGTAATTTCAGTTTGGCTGTCGCTGAAATAGGAGCAAAAGTAGTGGGTGTTGAGGGGGTCGCAGAGATGACTGAGCGTGCCATCACAAATGCCAAGGCGCTTGAACTTGCAGACTCGTGCCAGTTTGTCACTTTTGATCTGACAAAAAATCTATCAGACTTCGCTGAGCAGTATGGTCCTATTGACGCTGTGCTAATGGACCCTGCAAGAGCAGGAGCAATGGACGTGGCTCGACAAATGGATACGCTTTCACCGTCCCGTATTGTTTATGTTTCTTGCGATCCCGCGACCTTAGTGCGCGACGCCGCCATTCTCCATGAACAGGGCTACCAGATCGAAAAAGCGAGTGTGTTAGATATGTTTCCTCACACATCTCACCTTGAATCTATGCTGCTGTTTCGCAAAGATGGAAAAAGAAGGGCGTAATACTAGGGTCTGTTGACCTTTGCTGTTTGTTTTTGCAGCAATATGTTGGCGATTTAGACGAGGCAGAGGCTATGAAGTTGAGTGGCCCTCAATAAATAGCCGATAACGAAGTATAAATCGCCAACACATGCTGCCCCTTCTTCTGAAGGAAATGGGGTTCGTTGAAACACGTTCTGAGCTGCGTCCTTCACTACTTTCTTAGATCGCTAAGATACGTAGCTTACTTCTTGCTCAAAACGTGTTTCATTCGAACAATACCCATACACTAAAGGTCAACAGACCCTAGCCCTGCGATAAGGAATTTAGGTTCATGGTTTCAGTTCGTGACACAAAAAAAGATAAGTTGGGGCAGGGCGTTGATGCCTGGTTGGTTGACTTAGGATTGACCAAAGACACGCGAAAAGGTGTCCTCGATACCTATCAGCACTGCCAACAACTATTGGCGGATCATCCCGAGCAGGAAGTACTGCTAGTCAGTAGTCGTGAGATGATCGCGATCCTGGCGACCATGGGCATGGATCTGACAGCTTATCGAGTCGCCGTGTTGTATCCGTTGTTTGTGGAACAGCTGATTGACCGTGAACAGATAGAAAGCCAGTACGGCAAAAAAGTCGCACAACTGCTGGATAACGTGGAGCGAATGGAAGCTATCCGGTCGCTGCAAACGGTGAGTTCAGGCCAACCAACCGCGCAGCAGGTCGATAACCTGCGTCATATGTTGCTGGCCATGGTGGAAGATGTACGCGCCGTGGTAATCAAACTGGCTGAGCGAATCTGTTACCTGCATTCAGTCAAAAACGCGGATGAAGAGACCCGGGTCATGGCTGCCCGCGAGACCAGTGACATCTATGCGCCGCTGGCAAATCGCCTCGGTATCGGTCAGTTGAAGTGGGAGCTGGAAGACTTTGCGTTTCGCTACCAACATCCAGATACCTACAAGCAGATCGCCAAGATGCTCGATGAGCGCCGTATCGACCGCGAACAATATATCGAGACTTTCCTGTCAACGCTCAGAAAAGCGTTGGGTAAAGAAGGTATTAAGGCCGATGTACAGGGGCGGCCCAAGCATATCTACAGCATCTGGAAGAAGATGCAGCGCAAGCAGCTGGCGTTTGATGAACTGTTTGATGTGCGCGCGGTACGTATCGTGGTTGATCGCTTGCAGGATTGTTACGCCGCATTAGGGGTGGTTCACACCCTGTTCCATCATCTGCCCAGTGAATTTGACGATTATGTCGCCAATCCAAAGTCCAATGGCTATCAATCAATTCACACCGTCGTGCTCGGCCCACAAGGGCGAACCGTTGAGATCCAGATCCGTACCGAACAGATGCATGAAGACTCGGAGTTAGGGGTCGCGGCACACTGGAAGTACAAAGAGGGTGGTGGTGGCGCCAAGAGCGGCTACGAAGAACGCATTGCCTGGTTGCGTAAGATCCTCGCCTGGCAGGATGATGTTGCTGAGAGCGGCAGCCTGGTCGAAGAACTGCGTAACCAAGTGTTTGAAGATCGGGTGTACGTGTTTACGCCCAAAGGAGATGTGGTAGACCTGCCTACCGGTTCTACGCCATTAGACTTTGCCTATTACATCCACAGTCAGGTAGGGCACCGCTGCATAGGTGCCAAAATTGGCGGAAAGATAGTTCCGTTCACCTATGAACTGCAAAGCGGCGATCAGGTGGAAGTGATTACTGCCAAAGAGCCTAATCCCAGTCGAGATTGGCTCAATCCGAATCTGGGTTACCTCAAATCAGGTCGCGCCAGAGCCAAGGTTCAGCACTGGTTTAAGTTGCAAGACCGTGAGAAAAACATTGCTGCCGGTCGTGAGATGCTGGACACGGAATTGACCCGTGTCGGATTAAAGCTGTCCGATCTTTCTGAAGCGACAGAGCGCTTTAACGTCAATCACGTTGATGACCTGATGGCGGCCGTCGGTGCCGGCGACGTTAAGATGAATCAGGTGGTGAATCACCTGCAAAGTAAGTTGCAGAAACCTTCTGATGAAGAAGCGGATGCGCTGGTTCTGCAGCAAACCTCTAATGTCAGCCGCAAACCGCCCAAAGACGTGTTACTGGTCGAAGGTGTCGGCAATTTGATGACCCATATGGCGCGTTGCTGCCAGCCGGTGCCCGGTGATCCCATCATGGGTTACATCACGCAGGGGCGGGGGATCTCGATTCACCGTCAAGACTGTGAGCAGCTAGCGGATCTACTTGAAGCGCAGCCCGCACGCGGTATTGAAGTGGCGTGGGGCGAGAACTATGCATCAGGTTACTCGCTGACTATTCGCTTGTTAGCTACGGATCGCAGTGGTTTGCTCCGCGATATCACGACAATTTTGGCCAACGACAAAATCAATGTGCTGGGTGTGAAGAGTCGTTCAGACGTAAATCAGCAGACAGCCATTATCGATATGGAGCTGGAGATATATAACAAGGAGAGCCTGTCTCGTGTGCTGGCTCGCCTAACGCAACTCCCTGATGTGATGGAAGCGAAACGTCTGTAATGGCTAACGACGAAAATCAAGCGATCAATAAACTGATCGATGTGATGGCAAAGCTCAGAGATCCGAATGGCGGCTGCCCTTGGGATCTGAAGCAAAACTTCAGCACCATAGTGCCTTACACGTTGGAAGAAGCGTATGAGGTGGCTCATGCCATCGAGCAGCAGGATTGGCCAGAGGTAAAGAATGAGCTCGGTGACCTGCTGTTTCAGGTGGTGTTTTATGCTCAGCTTGGCAAAGAGCAGCAGCTATTTGATTTTGAAGAGATCGCCGATGCTGTATCGGAAAAGTTGATTCGTCGCCATCCCCATGTTTTTGGCGAATTGACTGTCGCTGGTGAAGCGGAAATAAAACAAAATTGGGAAAACATTAAAGCGAAGGAAAGGGCTGCCAAATCTGAAAGCGGGAAAGCCAGTGCGCTGGACGATGTGCCCGTGGCGTTACCAGCGCTTTCTCGCGCCGCAAAATTGCAAAAGCGGGCTGCTCACCAAGGGTTTGATTGGCCAGATGTCAGTGGTGTCATCGATAAGTTGGCAGAGGAACAGAATGAACTGACTGAGGCGTTGAGTTCTGGCGACATGGAACATGTCGCTGAAGAGCTCGGCGATTTAATGTTTACAGCGGTAAATCTGGCTCGTCATTTGAAAAAAGATCCAGAGCAATTGCTGCGATTAGCCAATGATAAGTTTGAACGGCGCTTTCGTTCCGTAGAGGGGCAGTTGGTGAATGAGTCTATGTCCCTAAGTGATTACTCACTTGATGAGCTAGAAAAAGCCTGGCAAAGCGCAAAAACCGAACAGTCTACGTGACAGCGATCACATTGATGTGGCGCAAAGCTGACAGTTAATTTGCTCGTTAGAATCCCGTTTCGTTGAGTGGAAGCGGTGCCTTTGTTATACTATTGCCCCGTCTTGATATCCCTTCAACTTTCAATTTCTCAGGTTCAGAATGACGACGAACTATATATTTGTGACAGGCGGGGTAGTGTCCTCCCTAGGTAAGGGCATTGCTGCAGCATCTTTGGCTGCCATCCTTGAAGCGCGTGGCCTAAAAGTCACTATGATGAAGCTTGACCCCTATATCAATGTCGATCCGGGCACGATGAGCCCGTTTCAGCATGGTGAGGTGTTCGTCACGGAAGATGGCGCTGAAACTGATTTGGACCTGGGTCACTATGAGCGATTCATCCGCACCAAGATGAGCCGCCGTAATAACTTCACCACCGGGCGTGTGTATGAAGACGTCTTACGTCGAGAGCGCCGCGGTGACTACCTGGGGGCGACCATCCAGGTTATCCCTCATATCACCAACGAAATTAAGGCTCGCGTTATTAAAGGCGCTGAAGGCCACGACGTTGCTATCGTAGAGATCGGTGGCACGGTAGGTGATATCGAATCTCAGCCGTTTTTGGAAGCGATTCGTCAGTTGGGAACTGAGCTTGGCCGTGATCGTGCCATGTATATGCACCTGACGCTGGTGCCTTATCTGGCAGCATCGGGCGAAGTGAAAACCAAGCCGACACAGCACTCGGTGAAAGAGCTGCGCTCTATCGGTATCCAGCCGGATATTCTGGTGTGCCGTAGCGACCGTGCTATTCCGGCAAACGAACGCGCCAAAATTGCACTCTTCACTAACGTGGAAGAGCGTGCAGTTATCTCATTGAAAGATGTTGACAGTATCTATCGTATTCCAGCGCTGTTGAATGGGCAGGGCCTGGACGATCTGGTTGCGAAGCGTTTTGGTCTTGAGTGTGCCGACGCTGACCTGTCTGAATGGGAACAGGTACTTTACGAAGAAAGCAACCAAACCAATGACGTCACTATCGCTATGGTGGGCAAATACGTTGAACTACCAGACGCATATAAATCATTGAATGAAGCTTTGAAACATGGCGGCTTGAAAAGCCGACAGAACGTCACCATTAAGTACATCGACTCGCAAGATGTTGAAACCAAAGGCACCGATGTGCTGGCTGGCGTAGATGCCATCCTGGTTCCTGGCGGGTTTGGTGAGCGCGGTGTTGAAGGTAAGATTTTGGCCGCTAAGTATGCGCGTGAGAACGGTGTACCTTACTTGGGCATCTGCCTGGGTATGCAGGTTGCACTGATCGAATATGCACGCAATGTTGCCGGCTTGGAAGGTGCACACAGTTCAGAGTTTGATACTGAGTCTGCACATCCGGTAGTAGGCCTGATCACTGAATGGCTCGATGCCGAAGGCAACGTAGAGCAGCGTGACGAGCAATCAGACCTTGGCGGAACCATGCGTCTGGGCTCACAGCTTTGTCACCTGCAAGAAGGCAGCCGTGCACGTGAACTGTACGGTAACGCGACTGTCGAAGAGAGACATCGCCACCGCTATGAAGTAAACAACAACTATCGTGAGCAGTTGGAAAAAGCTGGTCTGAAAGTGACCGGACTAAGTGCAGACAAGAAGCTGGTTGAGATCATCGAGATCCCTGAGCATCCTTGGTTTGTTGCTTGTCAGTTCCACCCTGAGTTTACGTCGACACCAAGGGATGGACATCCACTGTTTACCGGTTTTGTGGCTGCCGCTGGAGAATATCAGAAGCGCCACCTAAACTGATTTGACCAAGAATTCTCGGGTCCGCTCTAGCGGCGGGCCTTTGTGGTTTTAAAATTGACATTCGTAAATTAACGAGGAAGACCATGTCTAATATCGTCAAAGTAATTGGCCGTGAAATCATCGATTCACGTGGTAACCCAACCGTAGAAGCGGAAGTACACCTGGAAGGTGGTTTCGTAGGTATGGCTGCTGCGCCTTCTGGTGCATCTACCGGTTCTCGTGAAGCACTGGAACTGCGTGATGGCGACAAGGCTCGCTTCCTGGGTAAAGGTGTACTGAAAGCTGTTGCTGCTGTAAACGGTCCAATCGCTGAAGCGTTGGCTGGTAAAGACGCGAAAGATCAGGCTGCGCTTGACCAGATCATGATCGACCTGGACGGTACTGACAACAAGTCAAACTTCGGCGCTAACGCTATCCTGGCTGTTTCTCTGGCTGCTGCTAAAGCTGCCGCTGCTGCTAAAGGCATGCCTCTGTACGAGCACATCGCCGAGCTGAACGGTACTCCTGGCGTATTCTCTATGCCTCTGCCAATGATGAACATCATCAACGGTGGTGAGCACGCTGACAACAACGTAGACATCCAAGAGTTCATGATCCAGCCAATTGGTGCTAAGACTCTGAAAGAAGGTCTGCGTATCGGTGCTGAAGTATTCCACAACCTGGCAAAAGTTCTGAAGGCAAAAGGCCTGAACACTGCTGTTGGTGACGAAGGAGGTTTCGCTCCTAACCTGGAAAGCAACGCTGCTGCTCTGGCTGCAATTAAAGAAGCTGTAGAAAAAGCAGGCTACGAGCTGGGTAAAGACGTTACTCTGGCTATGGACTGTGCTGCTTCTGAGTTCTACGACAAAGAAGCTGGCAACTACAACATGAAGGGCGAAGGCAAAATCTTCACTTCTGAAGAATTCAACTTCTACCTGCAGGATCTGGCTAACCAGTACCCAATCGTTTCTATCGAAGACGGTCTGGACGAGTCTGACTGGGACGGCTTCAAGCACCAGACAGAACTGCTGGGCGACAAGCTTCAGCTGGTTGGTGACGACCTGTTCGTTACTAACACTAAGATCCTGGCAGAAGGTATCGAGAAAGGCGTTGCTAACTCTATCCTCATCAAGTTCAACCAGATCGGTTCACTGACTGAAACTCTGGCTGCTATCAAGATGGCGAAAGACGCAGGCTACACTGCAGTAATCTCTCACCGTTCAGGTGAAACTGAAGACGCAACTATCGCTGACCTGGCGGTAGGTACTGCTGCAGGCCAAATCAAGACGGGTTCTATGAGCCGTTCTGACCGTGTTGCTAAGTACAACCAGCTGATCCGTATCGAGGAAGCGCTGGGTGAAAAAGCACCTTACAACGGTCTGAAAGAGGTTAAAGGTCAAGCTTAATCAATAGCTGATCAAACTCTTAAAAAGCCGCCCTTATGGGCGGCTTTTTGTTTTCTGCTCTTTTCCATCCCCATCCCCTCACGCATAATAGCGTGCAAAGTTAACCACCAGATTCTCTATGCGCTTTCTTTGGGTTGTCATGTTGATAGTTTTTGCTCTGCTACAGCAGCGTCTGTGGTTTGGCAAAAATAGCATCCGTGATGCCCTGGATTTACAGGACCAGGTACAGGCGCAGGCAAAAGCCAATGAACGCTTAACTGAGCGCAATCGTTTGATGTACGAGGAGATTAGAGATCTGAGAAGCGGTAATGAAGCGATTGAAGAGCGTGCTCGCAACGAATTGGGCATGATCAAAGAGGGCGAGACCTTCTATCGCGTATTAGAAAATTCTGACGAAGTAGTAAATGACGAGTAATAACGCCTCATTAGTGGCCATTGTGCCGGCAGCCGGGGTGGGCAGCCGCATGGGGGCTGACATTCCAAAGCAGTATCTGAAACTCAATGAACGAACCATTCTGGAGCACACGCTGGATCGTCTGCTCACAGTCGAGGGTGTCGAATCCGTCATTGTTGCTATTTCAGAGCAAGACCAATGGTTTGATACCCTGCCAATGGCAAAAGATCCACGGGTGCTGCGAGTGAGCGGGGGAAAAGAGCGCGCGGATTCTGTGCTTAATGGTCTTAAGCGAGCGATTGAGATTAAGGCAGATATGGCTTTAGTTCATGATGCTGCAAGGCCATGCGTATTAAACCAAGATATTGCTGCGCTCATTGAGCACGTGGGCAATGCTGCCGATGGTGGTTTGCTTGCAGTGCCCGTCAGGGACACGATGAAACGTTCTGCTCCCGACGGTACCGTTGCCCATACCGTTGACCGAGAGCGTTTGTGGCACGCTTTGACGCCACAGTTGTTCCCGTGCCAAACCCTTTATGATGCGATTGCCGCGGCGCTTGCTGCAGAAATACAGGTAACCGATGAAGCTTCTGCCATGGAGTGGGCCGGTTATCACCCCAAGTTAGTGGCAGGCTGCGATAGCAATATCAAAGTCACACGACCTGGCGACCTTAAATTAGCTGCATTCTTCCTACAGGAGGAGACCCTCTGATGCGAATAGGCCATGGTTTCGACGTACATAAATTTGGCAGCGATCAGCCACTGGTTTTGGGTGGTGTCACCATCCCCTATGACCAAGGCCTGGTGGCGCACTCTGACGGTGATGTCGTTTTGCATGCCGTGTGCGATGCCATTTTGGGGGCTGCTGCATTGGGAGATATAGGCAAGTTGTTTCCTGATACCGATCCTGCATTTAAAGGGGCCGACAGTCGAGTGCTGTTGCGTGAGGCATTCTCCCGCGTTAAAGCTAAGGGCTATGCCATAGGCAATCTTGACGTAACTGTCGCTGCTCAGGCGCCTAAGTTAAGGCCTCACATTGATCAGATGCGCGCTTTGATTGCTGATGATCTGGTGTGTGATATTGACCAGGTGAACGTCAAGGCGACGACGACCGAAAAACTCGGCTATGTTGGTCGAAAAGAGGGGATCGCAACACACGCCGTTGTGCTCTTGGTGGTCGCATGAATTTTGATTTAGCGACTTGCTGGCACGGTCTGGCTTACCTTCATCAGTGTCCGACAGGTAGTGGCCAGCTGAAAAAGCAGCCAGAAGATTTCTTTGTTGATGAGGTGATGGGATTCGAACCCTCTGGCGAAGGCGAACATCTTTGGCTTCAAGTTCGAAAACGAGATGCCAATACGGCAGATGTCATTAAGTCTTTATCAGGTCGCTTAGGGGTATCACCGAAAGTGATTGGTCACTCGGGCTTAAAGGACCGCTGGGCGGTTACGCAGCAGTGGTTGTCTGTGCAGCTACCGGGGCAGGATGCACCTGATATGCTGGGCGAGTTGTCGCCAGGCGTCGAAGTGATTGCGCAAACTCGTCACCACAAAAAGCTTCGTCCCGGCACTCACGCTGCCAACTGTTTTGAGATCCGGTTAAGGGAACTGACACAGCCAGAAGAATGTGTTGAGCGCTTGGAAAACATTATTGAAACCGGTGTACCCAATTATTTTGGTGAGCAACGTTTTGGCAGGGAAGGAAAGAATTTATCGCTTGCACAGTCTTTGTTTGCAGGTAAGCGGATCAAATCTCGAAACCAGAAAAGCATGGCCATCTCGTCAGCGCGAAGCTTCCTGTTTAATCGTGTTGCGTCCGAGCGCGTTGCCCAAGGACTTAAACCACTTGACGGTGAAAGCCTGATGCTGAGTGGCAGCCGTAGCTTCTTTACTGCTGAGCAGATCGATGGTGAGATATCTGAAAGATTAGCTAACGCTGATGTGCTTTTGTCTGCACCTTTATGGGGGCGGGGAGAACTGCCCTCAATTGGTTCTGCTGGAGAAATCGAGCGAGCATCGTTAGTTGGTTGTGAGTCTTTGATGGAAGGGCTCGAAGGGCAGGGTCTGAAGCAGGAGCGGCGCCCGCTGATATTGAGGCCTGAAAGCTTATCCTGGCAAGTTGAGGGCAATGAGATACTACTGAAGTTTTCTTTGCCCACGGGCAGTTTTGCGACTGCGGTGGTCAGGGAGTTAATACAGATCCAGGAAAACACGTGATGCGAATACTACTAAGCAACGATGACGGCGTGTATGCACCTGGACTCAAAGCGTTACATCGCTCGTTAAGTGAAATTGCCGAAGTCGTTACCATGGCACCCGATAGAAATCGAAGTGGAGCCAGCAGCTCTTTAACCCTTGAAGAGCCGTTGCGGGTGCAACGTTTAGATAATGGTTTTTTTTCGGTTCGTGGCACGCCAACAGACTGTGTGCACCTGGCTGTCAATGGATTGTTGGAGCAAGAGCCAGACATGGTTGTCGCGGGTATCAATGCGGGTGCAAATCTGGGGGATGACACCATCTACTCTGGGACTGTCGCAGCTGCGATAGAAGGGCGATTTCTTGGACGCCCAGCTATAGCGGTATCCAGTGTTGCTCGTCATCCGGAGCATTTTGAAACCGCAGCGAAAGTAGCTGTCACTTTGGTTCAGCAATTGGTTGAGCACCCTTTGCCCAGCGACCAGATCCTTAACGTAAATGTGCCGGATCTGCCATATGAACAGTTGAAAGGCATCAAGGTGACAAGGTTGGGACAGCGACATCGGTCTGAGCCCGTGGTAAGAGCTCGAGATCCTGGCAATCGCGAGGTATTCTGGATTGGACCGGCAGGGAAAGGACAGGATGCAGGTGAGGGCACAGATTTTAATGCTATCGGGCAGGGTTATGTGTCAGTGACACCGTTACAAATCGATTTAACCGCGCATCAGCAACGTGATGCGCTCAGTCAGTGGGTCTCTTCAATTCGTTTATGAGTGAACAAGTGAATTCGCCGGGGCTGCAGCGGCTATTGGATATTTTGCAGCGAGATGGCATTAGAGACGCCCGCGTTTTAGATGCGATAGCTGCCGTGCCAAGGCAGATATTTATGGATCCGTCGTTGGCCCACAAAGCGTACGACAACACGGCTTTGCCCATTGGTGTAGGTCAGACAATTTCTCAACCCTACATAGTGGCACGTATGACCGAGCTGCTGATTGAGAATCAGATGCCACAAAGGGTGTTGGAAGTTGGCACCGGGTCTGGCTATCAAACCGCAGTATTGGCCAATGTCGTGCCGCAAGTGTGTTCAATTGAACGTATTCAAACATTGCAGTACCAGGCAAAAAGAAAGCTCAGGCAGTTGGACCTTCATAATGTTTCAATGAAATTCGGCGATGGTTGGCAGGGATGGGAAACAAAAGCGCCGTTTGATGGCATATTAGTCACGGCTGCGCCTGACGATGTTCCCACCGCATTGCTTGAGCAGTTGGCTGATGGTGGCTGCTTAATTATCCCTGTTGGTAGTAATGAACAGGTGTTACAACGTATTACCCGTCAGGGCGATAAATTTTATAGCGAACAAATTGAACCGGTTCGCTTTGTACCGCTGGTTAAAGGAATTCCAGATTAATGAAACTGTTTTCTCCGATGTATGATTGGGTGATGTTGAAAGTCAGACATCGCCATGCTCCGGCTTATCTCTACGGAATGAGCTTTGCCGAATCCGTCTTTTTCCCTATTCCTGTCGATGTCATGCTGGCCCCGATGACGCTGGCAAAGCCCAGCAAGGCTTGGCATTACGCCGCCTGGTCAACCGTATTCTCAGTTTTGGGGGGCATTGTTGGCTATTGGTTGGGATTCTTTCTGTTTGATGTGTTGGTTGAGCCGACAATCGCAGCGATAGGTTATCAAGATAAGTTTGCCCACGCGGTGAGCTGGTTTGAAGAGTGGGGCGTGTGGGTAGTGTTTCTCGCCGGCTTCTCCCCCATACCCTATAAGGTGTTTACAGTATCTGCAGGTATGATGCAGATGGTGTTTCTGCCCTTTGTGATTGCCTCTTTATTTGGGCGAGGCATGCGCTTTTTCCTGGTTAGCGCGCTGATGCGATGGGGGGGCGCGAAAATGGAAGCGAAACTCAGGGACAATATCGACCTGCTTGGTTGGTTAACTGTCATCGCCGCGGTAGGGGCTTACCTAATATTGCGCTGATATCGGTAGTTTGTGATAGAGCATAGGAAAGTTAAAACACAGAGACGTGGATGGTGGCTACCGCTCATAGCGGTAGTTGCGCTTGCGTCTTGCTCTTCGAAAACCCATCAGCCAGCGCCAGTCAGCGAACTCAGTAAAAAGTCTGAATATACAGAAGAGAAGCGTGGACGTCTCAAGGCGTCCACTTACAAGGTAAAAAAGGGAGAAACTCTCTATGCCATTGCCTTTGCTGCAGGTAGTGATGTGAGGGAGTTGGCAAAATTAAACAAAATTTCTCCGCCTTATACGATTTTTCCCGGCCAAACCCTCAAATTACGTGCGCCATCTCCCACTAGCTCCGGCCAAGTGTCAAGAAAGCCGACAAAACCTCCAGCAACCAGTAAAACTGTGACTCAGCCACCCCCGGCGAAGGTTGATCCGAAAAAAGGCAAGGATTACTCTGGCAAAGGCGGTGAAAAAAACGCCAAACCCAAGCCCGCTTCCGGAGAGAAATATCCCTCGAAGGTAAGTCGTTGGCGCTGGCCCTCTAAAGGCAAGGTTATCTCCTGGTTCAATAGCAAGGAGCAAGGAACCAAAGGTATCGACTTTGCAGGTAAGAAGGGTGACCCGATTTACGCTGCCGCAGATGGCAAAGTGGTTTATTCGGGCAGCGCGTTAAGGGGCTATGGGCAACTAATAATAATAAAGCACAGCGAGGACTACCTGAGTGCTTATGCCCACAACAGTCGGCTGCGTGTGAAAGAGCAGCAGTGGGTGCGAGCCGGGCAGCATATCGCCGATATGGGAAGTAGCGGTGCTGAGCGTGTGAAATTGCACTTTGAAATCCGTTATCGGGGAGCGTCGGTTAATCCGACGCGGTATTTGCCCAAAAAGCGCTAAATCCAAAAGCGTTACTTAGCCGTAGTTTGGTCTTGTTAGTAGACAGAGTGGGAGACTGCGTATGGGCCGTGTTAATGCTTCTGAAGAAGAGATGGTGATGGATCCAATGGAAGAGGATCAGGAAAGCCCGGCGAAAGCCGAATCAGGTGATGATAAAGAGGGCAAAGGAAAAGACGCCCTGATGAGTGATGACCTGACGCAAGAAGACCTGCAGAAAAACCTGGATGCTACCCAGCTTTATCTAAGCGAAATTGGTTTTTCTCCCCTGCTTACCGCAGAAGAAGAAGTGTATTTCTCCAGGCGTTCACTAAGAGGGTGTGAGGCTTCGCGTAAGCGAATGATTGAAAGCAACCTCCGCCTTGTTGTTAAAATAGCCAGACGATACAACAACCGTGGTTTAGCCCTGCTGGACCTTATCGAAGAGGGTAACCTTGGCCTTATTCGTGCGGTTGAAAAGTTCGACCCTGAACGCGGGTTCAGATTCTCTACCTACGCCACTTGGTGGATCCGTCAGACGATTGAGCGGGCCATCATGAACCAGACGCGTACCATTCGTTTGCCTATCCATGTAGTCAAAGAGTTGAATGTCTATCTGAGAACGGCACGTGAATTGGCCCACAAACTGGATCATGAACCAACCCCAGATGAGATAGCTGAAGAGTTGGATCGCCCCGTCGATGATGTTCGTAAGATGCTTCGCTTGAATGAGCGTATTAGCTCGGTAGACACGCCAATCGGCGGAGAAACAGATAAAGCGTTGCTGGATATCATTGCTGACGAAAATGACGGTGGCCCCGAAGTTAATCTTCAGGACAAAGATATCCAAGACAGTATTGTTCACTGGTTAGGTGAGTTGAACTCTAAACAGCGAGAAGTGCTGGCGCGTCGATTTGGTTTGTTGGGATATGAACCATCGACTCTGGAAGATGTAGGGCATGAGATCGGTTTGACGAGAGAGCGTGTTCGTCAGATCCAGGTCGAAGCGTTGCGTCGTCTCAGGGATATTTTGATGAGTCAAGGATTGTCTGTGGAAAGCTTGTTCCGCGTGTAAAAGCAGGTACTAGGGCAGATAGTAAGAGCCATTCGAATGAAGAAATGCCAGTCAGTTAAACTGACTGGCATTTTTTTAAGATAAACAAGATCGGCTGACTGTCGCTGGTTTGATTCGGCTCTGTTCCCTTCATCGAGTAAGCCATCACAATGCCTATATTCAACCTGAGGAAGGTAGAGCCGGGAACCTTATTTGATTGTGGCTCTATTTGCTCTCTAACATTGCCCGCATATCCCTAACCAAATTTTCGCGATCGTTTTTTGCTCTTTCCGCAAACTCTGGATGAGTATTGGTTTCGGGTTCGTACTTGGTGCTCCAGACAATCATTTCTAACAGCACTGGCATCATGTCGATACCGGCCTGAGTTAAGGAGTAGACTTTCTTTCGTTTGTCTTTTTCGTCAGGTTGTTTGGTAATCAGCTGATCTTGCTCTAGTCGTTCCAAGCGATTGGAGAGGATGTTTGTTGCCATCTTTTCATCCGACGCCAATAAGCCGGAGTAAGTGTTTTTTCCAAAAAACATCAAGTCACGCAGGATCAGCAGGCTCCATTTGTCACCGACAAGATCCAGTATGTAAGAAATAGGGCAGTCTGAGCGTCTTGGCATAGTTGGTTTTCAGTTAGCCTGGAAAAAGATGAAGCTGCATTTTTCTGGAACCTTGCCGTCCAAAGCCCCTTATTTCCTCATGCTTGAGCGACAATTCTCAACATATAAACAGGTCTGAACACTACCATATTCAACTCAAGCGGTATATCAGATTGCAACGGCTCTGAAGTCTGAGAGTCGTTAATGACGCGTGTTTTTCGCCTTCCCATAGTTTGCATTGAACCTCACTAACGCCAGATTAGCGCTATCAATTGCGCAGTAAAAAGGTTGAAAGGTTGATCTCAAACAGTTGCAACTATGTTGCAAAGTGCAAGTTAATTAAATAAGCTTGCAAAAAGCAAGTTAAATTGCAGCAGTTGAATTACCTTCGAGGCTCCCAAATGGCAGTACCCATCATTGATCTCGACTCGCTCAGCAAACCGCATTGGAGCGAAGCAGACCGCCAGAAAGCTGAAGCCGTTGTTCGGTTTGTGCAGCTGATAATGAACGACCACAACTTCGAAGAAGTGCTCAGAAGTTACTCAGGGCAGCGTTACATACAGCACAACAGAACTATCGCCGATGGCATTGAGGGGGTAGTGAAAACCGTCAGCAGCCTGGTGAAGAACTCACCTGAATTCAGCTATGACGTCAGACAGATCTTTATTGATGGTGACCATGTGATTCTGCACTCTCACGCCACGCTCAAAGCCAAGCACCGGGGTGATCAATCGCAGGGGATGAACATCATCGATACCTGGCGCCTGCAAGATGGAAAGTTGGTCGAACACTGGGATGCCGTCGAAGGCATTAGTTTCGCCATGCGCCTGTATTCATTGTTTGCGGGCGGACAGCTTCGTAATACCAATGGAATCTTCTAAGTAGGAAGCTCCAATTTTACTGGGCAGTAGTTGCAGAGCTCACACTCAGGAAAACTAATCAAAACAACATGGATTCGAGAATTACTATGATGCGCTTGATAGTTGGTACGGCGTTACTGACGCTGATGTTGACCGGTTGTAACGCAGACTCAGATGAGACTTTACCCCCAGCAGATGATTCGGTTGTCACCGAACCGGATCCGGATTCAGGCGAAGGCACCGATACGGGAGATGATACCGACACAGGTGACGATACCGATATAGGTGATGACACTGGAACAGGCGATGATAGCGATGAAGGCGACGATACTGATAACAGCGATGTGCCGCTTAACCCAACCCAGTTTGTCGCAGTAGATACCAACCAAACCCAATGTTACGACGGTAATGGAAACACTATTGCCTGCGGTTCAGGATATACAGGTCAGGATGCTGAGTACACCAGCAACGCACCGAGCTACACCAATAACGGTGACGGCACCATTACCGATAATCACACCGGGCTTATTTGGGCCGAAGTAACCATAACCAATGTCAGTTTCTACAATGCCGACGCGACAGCCAGCAGTTCAACACTGGCAGGTTATTCTGACTGGCGAGTGCCCACGATTAAAGAGCTCTATTCTCTGATCGACTTCAGTGGCGCAACCGGCACTTCCAGCCATGACAGCACCGATGTTCCAGTCGATGCCATCCCGTTTATCAATACCCATTATTTCGACATGGAGTACGCATCAACGGGGTCACGATTTATCGACGCGCAATACATCTCCAGCACTCTCTATGTCGATAAGATTTTTGATGATAACAAGGAACCAAGTGCTGGCCAGAAAGGTTTCTTCGGTGTGAATTTTGCTGATGGACGGATCAAAGGCTATCCGACTCAGGATACTCCTGACACTTCCGGTTGGAATTTAAGACTGGTACGCGGCGAAAAGAGTTTTGAAAACGATTTTTCTGACAACAATGATGGCACCATAACAGACAACGCAACCGGCCTGATGTGGATGCAAGACGATAGCGGCAGCTATTCAGGCGAGGTTGGCACTCAGGGCGATGGCAGTGTGGATTGGGTTGAAGCACTGGCATGGTGTGACAGCTTGTCTTCAGCAGGCTATGACGACTGGCGTCTGCCGAATGCCAAAGAATTGCAGAGCATTGTCGACTACGCGCGATCTCCGGATACCACGGGCAGTGCAGCGATTAATCCACTGTTTAAAGTGTCGACCTTCCTCGATCCTGATGGCTCCAGCATCAATTATCCCTACTACTGGACCAGCACCACTCACCTCGAATCTGATGCTACCAAAGCGGTATATATCGCATTTGGTGAAGCGCAGGGGCGTTTCAATATGCAGGCCCAAACGTCTGGTGACAGTGAAACTCTGCTCGATATTCATGGAGCTGGGGCACAACGGAGCGACCCCAAAGTCACTAACGGCGATAGCTTCCCTGACATCCATGGACCACAGGGTGATGTGCGCTATGTGTATAACTTTGCTCGTTGTGTAAGAGCAGGTGTTGATACAGGTGACGATACCGATACCGGCGATGGTTCTGAAGCGGCGGATTCAGATGGCGACGGTGTGGATGATAACAGCGATGCCTTCCCGAATGATGCATCTGAATCGGCAGACTCAGATGGCGACGGTGTAGGTGATAACAGCGATGTCTTCCCGAATGATGCATCTGAAGCGGCAGATACAGATGGTGATGGCGTAGGTGATAACAGCGATGTCTTCCCGAATGATGCATCTGAATCGGCAGATACAGATGGTGATGGCGTAGGTGATAACAGCGATGTCTTCCAGAATGATGCATCTGAATCGGCAGATACAGATGGCGATAGTGTCGGTGATAACAGCGATACTTTCCCGGATGACCCTTCTGAATCGGCGGATTCAGATGGCGACGGTGTCGGTGATAACAGCGATGTCTTTCCGAACGATGCATCTGAAGCGGTTGATACCGATGGAGACGGTGTAGGTGATAACAGTGATGTCTTCCCGAGCGATGCGTCTGAAGCGGCAGATTCCGATGGCGACGGTGTGGGAGATAACAGTGATGCCTTCCCGGATGATCCCACGGAAACGGAAGACAGCGATGGTGATGGTGTCGGTGATAACAGCGAAGAAACCGGTTCGATTTTAGACATCAGTATCACTGGTCTGAATTACGAAACTGAAACTCAGTCAGGCGTGTTGGAAAATGGTGCCTATGAATACGTTGCCGGTGAAACGGTCGTGGTATCACTGTTCGGAACTCAGCTGTTTGAGTTTGACGCAGGTGCAGAAATAACGCTGACCGATCTTGCTGATGATTATCCAAATAACGAAGATGATTTCGGTACCGCTTACTTCAGCGAAGGTGAGTTTGCCGAATTCCAGAAACTGGCTAACTTGATTCAGCTGCTGTCGAACCTGGATATCGATGCCGACCCAGATAATGGTTTTGACGTTTCAGCATTCTCTGGCCTAGGCAGTGTGGAAACGACTGTCGATCTATCGCTCTCTCCAGATGATTTCTATGAACAGACCCTGATCGAACTGGCCAACGAGCTCAATACAACGCGCGCTGTCACGCCAATGGTGTCGTTGGATTACCTGTATGACATTGCAGAACAGGACATGCTCGTTTACACCTGGGCCTCTATTGATACTGATACAGATGGAGTTCTCGAGTTTCAGACCTATACCTACACCGATGAAGGCTATAAAGACATCGTTTCAATTGAGGACGACTTGGGCGCTGTTGCTGAAGAGATCTTGTTCGAATATGACGAGATGGGCCGGATGCTGTCAAAGGCCTATCCCCAGTACAATTCGGAAGGCACCAAAACCTTCGAGCGTGGCTATGTATTTAGCTACAACGACCTGGGCCAGATCACCTGCTTTGTTTCTTACTACGACTATAACGGTGATGGCGGTTACAACTCAGTCACCACCGAACGCTATGAATACAACGCTAAAGGGTGGCTTGAGATCGAAACCGAGGAGAAATCCAACGGAGACACAGAGATCTCGACCTACACCTACAATAGCGATGGCACCGTAGCCACCATTTATGCTGTTGAATATGACGAAGAAGATCTGGCCGATTCTGCAAACTTATACACATACACCTACAACGACTCGGGGCTGGTGACCGAGATGCGCGAGGATTCAGATTGGGATGCTGATGGTGTCTATGAAAGCTACGACCTGGACATTAAAACCTACAACGAAAATAACGACATCCTTGTGCTAAGCACCAAACGCTACGATGGCGAGGGCGACCTTGATGGCGAGTACACCCAAACCTACAGCTATGATGAAAACGGCCATCAGACCGGCTACAGCTACTTCACTGACAATGAGGGCGATGGTGTTGCTGATTATCGATCTGAAGTGATCTACACCCTGGATGCGGATGGCAATACAACCGACGAGCTTCAGGAGATATACAAGGACGGCGAAACGCTTTCCAGTACTAGACGCTATGTCATGTATACACCGGAGCTAGGTTTCACAGGGGAATATAGCTCCTATCAGGACAAAGATGGCGATGGTACTGAAGACTACAGTTTCTATGTGAAATACAGTTACAACGAAGCCGGCGGTATCAGTGGTTACCTCAAGCAATACGATGATGATAATGATGGCGTGGTAGATTCAGAAACCTTGAAAACTCACAGCTACAACATGGTAACCAAGGGCGTTTCAGCCTGGCTGGTTGCCCTGTTTGCCTACAACTACTAATCATGCTGGTACTTAAAAAATGATATAAGCCACAACCTTATGATTTCTATCCGGTTGTGGCTTTTTTGATTCTGAAATCAATCAATCAATCTGTCTGTCCTGGCTTTAGCTGGTACTTGGAAAAACTGAAGCAACACTGCCAAAGCAATTGGCTCAACCCTGAAAGGAAAACTGAAATGAAAGGACTGTTTGTAAAAGTGCTTTTTGCATGTTCTTGTCTGTTCGCAGCCACAGCGAATGCAAGCATTATCAAAGTCGATGCCCCTGGTTCCCGCTATCACACCAGCCCTGGCGGGACACTGGCAACTTTTTCATTCGATCTAGGTAGCAATAGGGTTGAGAGTGCTTGGGTTGAGTTCTCGGATTACGAGATCGCTTTTATGGACTCAGCCAAATTTTATCTCGACGGTGTTCTTCTTGGAGCGCAGGGATTTGGCATGGGCGTGAATTTTAGCTTTGATCTTACAGACCTTTCTGTACTTGAGGATGGCAAGGCGATACTGACCTGGAAGATCGGTAAGTACAGGGCCGGATGTCGTTGCGTCACACCCGAAGGCGGTACATCCCTGGTGATGGAGACAGTTTCAGTGCCTGAGCCATCAGTATTGGCTCTGCTACTCCTGGCTATAACAGGGATAGTTTTTTCTAAGCGAAATAGAGTGAGTTGTTAGGGCCTGTTGACCTTTTATGTATGGATTTTGTTCGAATGAAACACGTTTTGAGCAAGAAGTGAGCTACGTAGCTTAGCGATCTAAGTAAGTAGTGAATGACGCAGCGCAGAACGTGTTTCAACGAACCCCATTTCCTTCAAAAGAAGGGGCAGCATTTGTTGGCGATTTATGCTTCGTTATCGGCTATTTATTGAGGGCCACTCAACTTCACAGCCTCTGTCTTGCTTAAATCACCAACATATTACTGCAAAAGCAAACAGCAAAGGTTAACAGGCCCTAGTTACTTTCTAATTCCGAACCCTGTCTTAGTCGCAACTAAGTAAACGACCAGATATGGTGAGGGGAGGGTGATTTGCATGATGATGGCCTACTCCCGAATAGAGCTGCACCAAATTAAATTTGGTGAGTCGATACCGTCTATCGCATAGCCAAGCCAGTCAGTTGAACTGACTGGCATTCGTTCATTCGAGCGTTTTGTTATTCGATTCGAAATTCAGATTAGTGCTCGCGCATTGCTTTGAGTCGATACAAAAAGTCCAACGCTTCTCTTGGAGTCATTTGGTCAGGATCTGAAGTATCAATCGCTTCAACAACGGGATCCGGTTCAATCAGCATATCCAACTGCTGCACTGAGGCGGATTGATTGCTGACTTCCGCTTTATTGTTTGATTGAGACTCCAGCTGATGAAGTTTGGCCTGGGCCCTTTTTACTACTCGCTTGGGTACCCCTGCAAGCTGAGCAACCTGCAGACCATAACTGCGGCTGGCAGGGCCTTCCTGTACGGCGTGCATAAAGGCGATCGTATCGCCGTGTTCTACCGCATCCAGATGTACGTTTGCCAGATTTGGTAACTGGTCAGGCAGGCTGGTCAACTCAAAATAGTGGGTCGCAAAAAGTGTCATGGCATTGATCTGTATGGCCAATTGTTCTGCACAGGCCCATGCCAGCGAGAGGCCGTCATAGGTACTGGTGCCACGACCAATTTCGTCCATCAGTACCAGACTGTGTTTGGTGGCATTGTTTAAGATATTGGCGGTTTCTGTCATCTCAACCATAAAGGTGGAGCGACCACTGGCCAAATCATCAGAGGCGCCGATGCGTGTGAAAATTCTGTCTACTGGCCCTATGGTGGCCTGCTCTGCAGGCACGAAACTGCCAATATAAGCCATCAATGTTATCAACGCCGTTTGTCGCATATAGGTCGACTTACCACCCATATTTGGACCGGTAACGATCAACATGCGGCGTTGGTTTGAGAGTTCTACCGGGTTGGCAATAAATGGTTCATTCATCACCTGCTCAACGACGGGGTGCCGACCGCCGTCGATATGTATGCCAACGTCAGACGAAAGCTTGGGACGGCAATACTGATTTTGCTCAGCCTTATTGGCGAGGTTATTCAGAACGTCGATTTCTGCAATGGCATTGGCCATCCGCTGCAGTGTTGCCAGGTGCGGCATGAAAATATCAAACAGCTCTTCGTAAAGCTGCTTCTCCAAAGCTAATGCTTTACTTTGCGCAGTCAGCACTTTGTCTTCGTAGGTTTTAAGCTCAGGAATGATATAGCGTTCGTTATTCTTGAGGGTTTGGCGACGCACGTACTCCGCAGGGACACAATCAGAATAACTGCGGCTGATTTCAATGTAATAACCGTGAACTCGATTAAAGCCGACTTTCAACGTGGGAATACCTGTACGCTCTCGTTCCCGAACTTCAAGTTCTTCCAAAAAGCCGGTGGCATTTTTCGCCAGCGAGCGCCATTCATCCAGCTCTTCATTGTAACCCTCTGCTATCACCCCCCCATCCCTGATTAAGACAGGAGGTTGTTCAATAATCGCCTGGCTTAAAAGGCTATGAAGCTCTGGCTGAGGCTGGCACGCAGAAAGTAACTCGGCGAGTTTTACTGAGCCCAATGACGACAGAAGTTCCGCCAGGTCTGGCAGCAAGGCCAGTGTCGAACGAATACGGGTAAAATCTCTTGGTCTGGCTGAGCGCAGTGCCAGGCGCGCCAGTGCACGTTCTACATCGCTGACGCCCTTAAGTATTTGTTGAAGCTCATCGGTGACGATGCCATCAATCAGGTCTGCGATTGCTTCTTGTCTGCTGTTGATCAGCTTATTGTCCCTGAGAGGGCGGTGCAGCCAGCGTTTCAGTAAACGGCTCCCCATCGCAGTGGCAGTGCCGTCCAAGACCGATGCCAAGGTGTTTTCGTAGCCGCCTGACAGGTTTTGCGTCAACTCAAGGTTGCGACGGGTCGCTGCATCGAGGACGACGGCATCGTTATGCTGCTCTACCTGGATCTTGTCGATATGAGGCAACGCCGTACGTTGTGTGTCTTTGACGTATTGCAACAGGGCACCAGCCGCTTTGAGCGCTTCAGGAAGTGCTTCCACGCCAAAGCCTTTCAGATCTTTGGTGGCAAACTGCTGACACAACTGAGCTGTCGCCGTTGCCAGCTCAAACTCCCATTCTGGGCGGCGGCGAACGCCACTGATTCCCTCTATGAGCAGGGTATCCATGGTTTCAGAATAGAGGAGTTCCGCGGGTTGAGTACGTTGCAACTCGGCTTGTACGGCTTCTTCGGTCCCTAGTTGGCAGACCTGGAATCGACCACTGGTCAGGTCGAGTGTTGCATAGCCAAAAAGGCCATTATTTTCACTAATCGCGGCAAGCAAGTTGTCATGACGTTCATCCAGTAGCGCCTCATCGGTGACGGTACCGGGCGTCACGATACGCACGACTTTACGCTCTACGGGCCCTTTACTGGTGGCAGGATCGCCCACCTGCTCACATATGGCCACTGATTCACCGAGCTGAACCATGCGTGCCAAGTAACCTTCCACTGCGTGATAGGGAACACCGGCCATAGGGATGGGATCGCCAGCAGACCGTCCTCTGTGGGTTAAAGATATATCCAGTAACTCACTAGCGCGCTTAGCATCGTCATAAAACAGTTCGTAAAAGTCTCCCATGCGGTAGAACAGCAAGATATCCGGGTGTTCAGCCTTTAAACGCAGGTACTGCTGCATCATGGGCGTGTGCTGGGAGAGTTGTGTATCGCTGAGGGAAGGTGCAGTCATGAAATTACTAATTCTTGCTAATGAGAGCGTTGCTGCCAGATGTGCCATAGGATACGGCATCCTGAACATTGAAAAAACTGGCCAGGTTACATATCCAGTCCAAAGTAAATAGAAATATTCTTCGTCACATTTATACAGTGGTTTCTATTTTTAATACTGTACACGGTCTGTAACATCATGTTTTTAATGATTAAAAAAAATTGTTGTTGGTGAGGGTTGATACTGTATGAGCGTACAGTATACTGAGCAGTAATTGTCAGGGCGAACCTGTCCCGTGGAGATGAAAATGGACAACAATAAATCAAAAGCACTGTCAGCGGCGCTGTCTCAAATTGAACGCCAATTCGGTAAAGGCTCTATCATGCGACTGGGAGATTCTCAGGCGTTGGATATCGAAGCCGTATCAACCGGCTCACTTGGGCTAGACATCGCCCTGGGTATTGGCGGCTTGCCGATGGGGCGTATTGTTGAAATCTATGGTCCAGAATCATCCGGTAAAACCACACTAACGCTGCAAGTGATTGCTCAGGCACAACGCGCGGGCAAAACCTGTGCATTCGTTGATGCTGAACACGCATTGGATCCTGTTTACGCAGCCAAGCTAGGTGTGAATGTTGATGACTTGCTCGTGTCTCAGCCTGACACGGGTGAACAGGCGCTTGAGATATGTGACATGCTGGTTCGTTCTGGCGCAGTTGATGTTGTGATTGTTGACTCCGTTGCCGCATTGACACCTAAAGCGGAAATCGAAGGCGATATGGGTGATTCCCACGTAGGTCTTCAAGCGCGTTTGATGTCGCAGGCGCTGCGAAAGCTTACCGGTAATATTAAGCGCTCTAACACCTTGTGTATCTTCATTAACCAGATCCGTATGAAGATCGGTGTGATGTTTGGTAACCCGGAAACCACCACGGGTGGTAACGCGCTGAAGTTTTACTCATCGGTTCGTTTGGATATTCGTCGTACCGGTGCAGTTAAAGACGGCGACGAAGTTGTGGGTAACGAAACCCGCGTTAAGGTAGTGAAGAATAAGGTTGCTCCGCCGTTTAAACAGGCAGAGTTCCAAATCATGTACGGCGAAGGTATCTCTAAAGTTGGCGAGCTGATTGATTTGGGGGTGCAGCATAAGCTGGTTGAAAAAGCGGGTGCCTGGTACAGCTACAACGGTGACAAAGTAGGGCAGGGTAAAGCAAATGCCATGCGTTACTTTAAAGAGAATCCTGAACTGGCAGTCGAGGTAGAAGCCAAGCTGCGAGACATGCTTTTGCTCAAGCCTAAGCAGGAAGGCCAAGAAGATGAGCTGGCACCTGAAGTTGGTGAAGAGCTGTAACTTCTGGTTTGAATAAAGATGTATTAAACGCCGCCCTGCGCCTGTTGGGGCGGCGTGATCACTCCGAAAAAGAGTTGGTGAATAAGCTGCGCCAACGAAAATTCAATTCCGCCGATATTTCCCCCGTCATTGAACATTGTCTATCCGAAGGCTGGCTGGATGAGGCCCGTTTTTGCGAGAGTTATTGCAGGCGTCGTAGTGATGCTGGTTATGGCCCACAACGAATTCGTGCTGAGTTGAGCGAGCGAGGCATAGACAGTTACCTGATTGAACAAGCTTTTGCTAACAATGGCATTGACTGGCAACAAGCACTTATTCAATGCGCTGAAAGGCGTTTCAGTGCAGCTCCAAAATCCCATGAAGAACGTGCTAAGCAGATTCGTTTTTTGATCTATCGTGGCTTTAGTTACGATCAGGTCCAGAACATGTATAAATAATGAACTATTCTTCCTTTTCATACTCTTAACGAACGTTGTCAATTAGCAACAATCCGTTTTAGTTGCTTGATGGAGAAACTATGAAAAAGATCTGTTCGACGTGTGCATCGGTTTTCACCCTGATATTTCTGATGTTATCTGGCGCCGCATTGGCAGATACACTTCGACTCAAGGATGGTCGTGTGATTGAAGGTACCCTCGTCTCTCGCGATCAAAATATGGTCACATTTAATGTCAACGGACAGGACCAATGGTTCCCCACTGACCAGGTGGCGGGTATTGACTTTGGTACAGCAGGAACTGCGCCTGCACAGCAAGCGCCAGCCGCTCAACCGGCCCCACAGGCAGCACCGGCTCCACAAGCGGCTGCGCCAGCAGAAGTGGCTGCAGGCACGCAGTTGACCGTCAGACTAAGTGACGCGTTAGATACCCGTAAAACAGGCAAGGGTCAGCGCTTTACTGCAGTCCTTGAAGCCGACCTCGTGGCATCAAATGGCACAGTCATTGCGCCCCGTGGTACTCAAGTCTATGGTCGGGTGATAGAGGCTGATTCTTCAGGCCGTTTGATGGGCAAGCCGGCCATTGTCTTGGAACTGACTGAGGTGATGGTTAACAACCAGATGAAACCTATCGTTACTGGCCAGTTGCAGGCTACCGGAGACAGTGCTGCTCGAGGCACCGTTGGACGTACCGCGAGAGGTGCTGCTATTGGCGGATTGATTGATGGTAGTGATGGCGCTAAAACCGGAGCCAAAGTTGGATTGGGCGCTTCTGTATTATTCGGTAAGAACCACATCCAGATCCCAGCCGGTACCCTGTTAGATTTTCGCCTGAGAACGCCGTTTTACGGTTAACACCTACCTGCTTAGTAGAACAAAAGGGCTCATAGAGCCCTTTTTTGATCTATTTTCGCGCCTGCATAGGAACAAGTGGTTGTTCCTTCGTCATCAACGCATATAATTGTCGGTTCGAAAATTCTTAGTGATTCAGCTTAGTTTTTCACTGAAGCTGAATGTATCGCACCTGTTTGTCGGGATCTCAGTATGTATATGACCAGTGCAGAAATTCGAGAAGCGTTTCTCGAATTTTTCCGAACGAAGGGCCACCAGCTTGTGAGCAGCAGCTCACTTGTGCCTCACGATGACCCAACGCTGTTGTTCACCAATGCCGGTATGAACCAATTCAAAGATGTGTTCCTGGGCAAAGAGCAGCGTAGTTACGTAAGAGCCGCCTCTTCGCAGCGCTGTGTTCGTGCCGGTGGTAAGCACAACGATTTAGAGAATGTTGGTTACACTGCTCGCCACCACACCTTCTTCGAAATGCTGGGTAACTTCAGTTTTGGTGATTACTTCAAGAAAGAAGCGATCAACTACGCTTGGGAGTTTCTGACCGAGGTAGCCAAGCTTCCTAAAGAGCGCCTCTTGGTAACTGTCTACGAGACTGATGACGAAGCATTTCAGATCTGGAACGAGCAGATCGGTGTTCCTGCAGATCGTATTGTTCGCATCGGTGATAAGTCACCAGAGAAAAAATTTGAGTCAGATAACTTCTGGCAAATGGGTGATACCGGCCCTTGTGGACCATGCACTGAGATTTTTTATGATCACGGCGAACATATTTGGGGTGGGCCTCCAGGATCTCCGGAAGAAGATGGCGATCGCTTCATTGAAATCTGGAACGTGGTCTTCATGCAGTTTAACCGTCAAGCCGACGGAACCATGGATCCACTACCTAACCCATCTGTTGATACGGGCATGGGCTTGGAGCGTATCGCAGCGATTTTGCAGGGCGTGCATTCCAACTATGAGATCGATATTTTCCAGACCCTGATTAAGCACGCTGCGCAGATCATTGGCACTGAAGATTTGGAAAGCAAGTCGTTGCGAGTGATCGCCGACCACATTCGTTCGTGTGCTTTCTTAATTGCCGACGGTGTAATGCCTTCAAACGAAGGCCGTGGTTATGTCTTACGCCGAATTATCCGTCGTGCCGTACGCCACGGTAACAAGCTGGGAGCCAAAGGCGCCTTCTTTAATCGCTTGGTTCCGGTATTGGCTAACGAGATGGGCGCAGCTTTTGATGAGTTGAAGAGCCAAATCCCGGTGATCGAAAAAGTACTCAAGGTAGAAGAGGAGCAGTTTGCTCGTACCTTGGATCGCGGACTTCAGATCCTGGATGATGCGCTGGTTGAGTTGGAAGGCACGCAGATCCCTGGTGAGTTGGTATTTAAACTCTACGATACCTATGGCTTCCCCGCCGATCTGACAGCAGATATTGCTCGTGAGCGCGAGCTGACAATCGATCAGGAAGGTTTTGATCGAGAAATGGAAGCACAGCGCAAACGCGCCCAGTCTGCCAGCAGTTTTGATAAGGATTACAACGCGGATCTGAATGTTCAGCACTGCAGTGAATTTGTTGGTTACGACAAGCTGAACGACAACACAAAAGTTGTGTCACTGTTTACCAAGTCTGGTGAGACCATTGAGCGACTGCAGGCGGGACAGGAAGGGATCGTGGTTCTGGACCATACACCTTTCTACGCTGAAAGCGGTGGTCAGAAAGGCGACATCGGTTCTTTGAGAATGAATGATGGTGCTTTCGCTGTGACTGATACCCAGAAGTCTGGTAACGCAGTCGTGCATCACGGTTACGTCGAGTTTGGTGAGATTTATGTGGGTGAAGAGCTCACTGCTGACGTTGATGAGCGTTATCGTAAGACGACTGCACTTAACCACTCAGCTACTCACCTGTTGCACGCAACGTTACGACAGGTACTGGGTGAGCATGTGCAGCAGAAAGGATCGTTAGTTGGCCCTGATCGCCTGCGCTTCGATTTCTCTCACTTTGAGAGTTTGAGCATAGGCACACTGCAACAGATCGAACATATCGTTAATCAGCAGATCCGCCGAAACAATCCTGTTCAGACAAACGTAATGAACATCGAAGATGCCAAACGCTCGGGCGCAATGGCCCTTTTTGGTGAGAAGTATGACGATGATGTTCGAGTTGTCAGCATGGGCGAATTCTCGACCGAGCTTTGTGGCGGCACCCATGTTGAGCGTACTGGTGATATTGGCTTCTTTAAGATCATATCTGAAGCCGGTATTGCTGCGGGCGTGCGTCGAATAGAGGCACAGACAGGTCAGGCTGCTATCGACATGATGCACTCTCTGGGCAACCAGATGTCAGAGATGAGCTCGCTGGTAAAAGGTGATACACACTCAATTGCAGATCGTGTACGTCAGACTGTCGACCGCATGCGTTCGCTTGAGAAAGAAGTTGAACAACTGAAAGCGGAATTAGCTAAACACAAAGGTGCCAGCCTGACCGACTCAGTCGTTGAAATTAACGGCATTAAAGTTCTGGTAAATCAGCTTGATGGCGCAGATCCAAAGAGTCTGCGAGGTATGGTTGACGACCTTAAGAATCGCCTGGGTTCAGGCATTGTTGTACTTGGCGTTCCGGGTGACAACAAGGTTAGCCTGATTGTTGGTGTAACCAAGGATCTCACCTCAAAGGTGAAAGCGGGCGAACTGGTAAATATGGTTGCGCAGCAGGTTGGCGGTAAGGGCGGTGGTCGCCCTGATATGGCCCAGGCTGGCGGTAGTGACACGGCTGCATTGCCGGATGCATTGGCGTCTGTAAATGAATGGTTGAGTGAACGCCTGTAACAACTAAAGGAGTAGCGCAACGTGGCTCTCATAGTACAAAAATTTGGTGGTACCTCGGTTGGCACTGTAGAGCGTATTGAGGCAGTTGCAGAGCGAGTGGTTCGTCACCGCTTGGCCGGTGACGATGTTGTCGTCGTGGTTTCAGCAATGTCCGGTGAGACCAACCGACTACTGGGACTCGCGAACGCAATTGATCCTGAAGCCCCGGCACGCGAAATTGATGTGCTGGTGTCTACCGGTGAGCAGGTAACGATTGCTCTGTTGGCGATGGCATTAAATAAACGTGGTTGCAGTGCGCAGTCATTTACCGGTGACCAGGTGAAAATCCTGACCGACGATTCGCATAGTAAGGCTCGGATCCTGGATGTGGAGCATAGCCTGCTCAAATCTCGCATTTCAGAAGGTGTGGTGCCTATTGTTGCGGGTTTCCAGGGGGTCGATGAGAACAACAACATCACTACCCTTGGGCGTGGCGGTTCTGACACGACTGCGGTAGCTATTGCTGCTGCGATTGGTGCCGATGAATGCCAGATCTATACAGATGTGGATGGCGTTTATACCACGGATCCCCGGGTAGAGCCTTCGGCACGTAAAATGAATACCATCACTTTCGAAGAGATGCTCGAAATGGCGAGTCTTGGCGCGAAGGTGTTGCAGATCCGTTCGGTTGAGTTTGCCGGTAAATACAATGTGCCATTACGTGTGCTTTCAAGTTTTGAGGAAGGCGAGGGCACCTTGATCACTTATGAGGGATTGAATATGGAAAAGCCGCTGGTATCTGGCATCGCTTTTAATCGAGATGAAGCTCGCCTAACCATTTTGGGCGTTCCAGATCTGCCGAATGTGGCGGCATCTGTCTTGGCCCCTATTGGCAATGCAAATATCGATATTGATATGATCATCCAGAATTCAGTAGGCGATAACACTGCTGATTTCACGTTCACCGTGCATCGCAATGATTTTGCTCGCGCAAAAGAGATACTGCAGCAAACCGCAGACAAGCTGCAGGCGAAAGGTGTGCAAGGCGATGATCAGATCGCTAAAATCTCTGTTGTAGGTGTAGGCATGAAGAGTCATGCAGGTGTCGCTGTGACCATGTTTGAGTCTTTAGGCGCAGAGGGCATCAATATTCAGCAGATTTCGACCTCAGAAATCAAGATTTCTGTATTAGTTGAAGAAAAGTACCTTGAATTGGCAGTTCGTACCCTGCACGCGGCATTTAATCTGGATAAAGAGCCGTTGCAGGAGTAATCTGCAGGTAAGAAAGTTTAAACTTTTACTAGCGAATAGTTGTCTATAAGCTAAGTTAATAATAATCCTGAGTTTTAATGGCGCTCTGGAGCCGCCACTCAGAGTTTAAGGAATGAAGGAGCAAGCGAATGCTGATTTTGACTCGTCGAGTTGGTGAGACCCTGATGATTGGTGATGAAGTCACTGTGACTGTATTGGGTGTTAAAGGTAATCAGGTCCGTATCGGTGTTAATGCGCCGAAAGAAGTATCTGTGCATCGTGAAGAGATCTACATGCGAATTCAGGCAGAGAAAGGTGATGACGAGGGTAACCGCGGTTACTAATCTGAACCAGCCCTGAAAACAAAGCCGACGTTAGTCGGCTTTGTGCGTTTTATGACAGGAAAATGATGCATTTTTGGTCATAAAGATTAAATCTGTGTTGAACAGAGAAAAACCCCCTAAAAAGTGTTTGACATAGGCGCCAGTTTCATTAGAATTCAGCGCCACTAAAGGTGAGGTGGCCGAGTGGCTGAAGGCGCTCCCCTGCTAAGGGAGTATGGGGTTTGTAGCCCCATCGAGGGTTCGAATCCCTCCCTCACCGCCATTGATTTAGTGCAACGCGCTCGTAGCTCAACTGGATAGAGTACCTGGCTACGAACCAGGCGGTTGGAGGTTCGAGTCCTCCCGAGCGCGCCATTAATCAAACAGTTTAAGCATTGATGTACTACACTACGTCACTGCACCAAGCGCTCGTAGCTCAACTGGATAGAGTACCTGGCTACGAACCAGGCGGTTGGAGGTTCGAGTCCTCCCGAGCGCGCCATTATTCAGAAGCCCAGCTTATGCTGGGCTTTTTTGTATCTGCACAAACCTTTCTGGAAATAATACTCTCCACTTTACGCCCGCACGCCCTTTTCGACGATTCAGAAACTGAGTGGCATGTCATGGGAAATTCACTATTTTCATGGCAGGCTTGTCTGGTCTGTCCAGTCGGGTCTTCAGTTAACTATTTGAAGTTATAAATGTGCGCTTTGCCATGGTTTTTAAAACTGGTGCAAAGTTAACCAGTTGGCTTTGATCCGGGTCATGCGGTTCAGTAGGCTTTGTCGTTAGCTTGACCCTGTCAGCTGCTAGTCAGATATGGCGAACACAAGTTTGCATATAAAATTACAATTATGTGATTTAGTCACTTAAAACCTAATATTTATGCGCATAAAAGTGACTAGATATGCAGATCTTGTTTGATTTTTACAATATGCCGTGGTACTTCTAGGCGTTATCGTCAGGAAACTGAAAAAAAATTACAGGATGAGTTCTGATGACTAGTATCAGCGAACTGTTACTCGATGCTGCCAGTATCATGGCCGTAGGGATGATATTTGTCTTTCTGTTCCTTAGCGTGCTCGTTGTTGGTGTTAATTTGTTAGCACGAATTGCGGGAGGTGAGGAGCCGGAAGTAGCAACACCAAAACCAACTGCAACAGCCCCCGGGCTGAGCCCTTCAATCGTTGCAGCGATTACTGCAGCGGTACATAAGTACCGGAACTCGACCAAGGATTAAAACAAGGAGCGATCCTGTATGAAAAAGCCACTAGCTATCACCGATGTGGTGCTTCGCGACGCCCACCAATCTCTTTTGGCTACGCGTCTGCGTATAGAAGATATGCTGCCCATTGCCGAGAAGTTGGATAAGGTCGGGTACTGGTCAATTGAATCATGGGGTGGCGCGACATTTGATGCCTGCATCCGTTTCTTGGGGGAAGACCCGTGGGAGCGTCTGCGTGCACTGAAAAAAGCGATGCCAAACACCAAGCAGCAGATGCTGCTGCGTGGCCAGAACCTGCTTGGTTATCGTCATTATGCTGATGATGTTGTGACCAAGTTCGTTGAACGCGCCCATGCCAATGGTATGGACGTTTTCCGTATCTTCGATGCGATGAATGATGTGCGTAACTTCCAGACCGCAGTAAAAGCGGCTGTAGATGTGGGCGCTCATGCTCAGGGTACAATTTCCTACACCACTAGCCCGGTTCATACCCTGGATACCTGGCTGGATATGGGTAAACGTCTGCAGGACCTTGGTTGTCACTCTATCTGTATCAAAGATATGGCTGGTCTGCTGAAACCATATGAAGCTGAAGAGCTGATTGGTCGCCTTAAAGAAGAGCTGGATCTGCCTTTGGCACTGCACTGCCACGCAACCACAGGTCTTAGCCTAGCAACGCATATGAAAGCGATCGATGCTGGTATTGATATTCTCGATACTGCCATCTCATCGATGAGTATGACTTACGGCCATAGCCCGACAGAAACTATTGTTTCTATCGTGGAAGGTACAGATCGTGATACTGGTATCGACCTCTCCGGTATGGAAGAGATTGCAGCTTACTTCCGTGACGTGCGTAAGAAGTACGCCAAGTTTGAAGGAAGTCTGAAAGGTATCGATGCCCGCATTCTGCTGGCTCAGGTCCCAGGTGGCATGCTGACTAACATGGAAAACCAACTGAAAGAGCAGGGCGCTGCTGATAAGTTGGACGATGTGCTTAAAGAGATCCCTCGCGTACGCGAAGACTTGGGGTACATTCCTCTGGTGACGCCAACGTCCCAAATTGTTGGTACACAGGCTGTATTGAACGTGCTGACCGGTGAACGTTATAAGAACATCGCTAAAGAAACTGCGGGTGTTCTCAAAGGTGAGTATGGTGCGGCTCCAGCGCCGGTCAATGCAGAGCTTCAAGCGCGTGTGTTAGAAGGTGGTGAGGCCATCACCTGCCGCCCAGCAGATCTGCTGGAAGCGGAGCTGGACAAGCTATCCACCGAGCTGGATGGACTGGCGAAAGACGATGGTATCGCACTAGCAGATGCCAAAGTTGATGACGTACTGACTTACGCTCTGTTCCCTCAAATTGGCCTTAAGTTCCTTAAAAACCGCGGTAACCCTGACGCGTTCGAACCAGCCCCAGGCTCTGAACCTGCACCTGCGGCAGCGGCGCCAACTGCTGCGCCAACGAAAGGCGGTGCAGAGGCATACAGCGTACGTGTAGACGGTAAAGTCTATCAGGTAGAAGTTGCTCCTGACGGTGCTCTGACAAGTATCGCTCCATCAGCTGGCGCAAGTGCTCCTGCTGCGGCCCCTGCTGCTACTGGTGGTGAGGCATTGCCAGCGCCACTGGCAGGAAACATCTTCAAGGTAAATGTGGCTGCCGGCCAACAAGTGAATGAAGGTGATGTGGTCGTTATTCTTGAGGCGATGAAGATGGAAACTGAAGTCCGTGCCAGCAAGAGTGGCACCGTGGCTGATGTCCATGTGAAAGAAGGTGACTCAGTAGCCGTTGGCGACGCGCTGCTTAGTTTGGCCTGATAGGGATAGTTAATGGAAGGTTTACAGATCCTTTGGCAAGACACTGGTATTGCCAATTTTAATCCAAGCCAACTGGTGATGATTGCCGTGGGGTGTTTGCTGCTCTATCTGGCAATCGTCCGTAAGTTTGAGCCTTTGTTGTTGGTACCGATCGGTTTTGGTTGCGTACTGGCAAACATCCCCATGGGCGGCTTTACCGAGCCGGGTGGGTTGCTCTACTACATCTTCGAAGTGGGCGTGAAAACCGGTATTTTTCCGCTACTCATTTTTATGGGAGTGGGTGCCCTTACTGACTTTGGCTCCCTGATTGCTAACCCTAAGACGTTGTTCTTAGGTGCGGCAGCCCAGTTTGGTATCTTCGCCACGCTGTTTGGTGCGATTGCACTGAATGCTGTCCCTGGCTTTGAGTTTACTCTGGCAGATGCTGCGGCGATTTCGATTATCGGTGGCGCTGATGGTCCGACGGCTATCTTCGTGGCAAGTCGCTTGGCACCTGAACTGCTGGGAGCTATCGCGGTGGCTGCATACAGCTACATGGCATTGGTTCCGATTATTCAGCCGCCAATTATGAAAGCATTGACGACAGAAGAAGAGCGTCAGGTCACAATGGAACAGCTTCGCCCAGTTAGCAGAAAAGAGAAAATTCTATTTCCTCTGATCGTATTGCTGATGGCTATCCTGTTCTTACCTGCGGCGACGCCTCTTGTTGGTATGTTCTGCCTGGGTAACCTGATGCGCGAGTGTGGTGTGGTAGACCGACTGTCGAAAGCGGCTCAGAATGAAATTATCAATATCGTTACTATCATGTTGGGGCTGGCTGTAGGTTCTAAGCTATCTGCAGAATCTTTCCTGACCGTAGAGACGCTGGGGATTCTGGTTCTGGGTGCGGTTGCGTTCTCTATCGGCACCGCGTCGGGCGTACTGATGGGTAAACTGATGCATCGTCTGTCAGGCGGTAAAGTAAATCCATTGATTGGTGCTGCAGGCGTATCAGCTGTACCTATGGCTGCACGTGTCGTGAATAAAGTAGGTCTGCAAGCTAACCCGCATAACTTCCTGCTGATGCATGCTATGGGGCCAAACGTTGCTGGTGTACTGGGCTCTGCGGTGGCTGCCGGTGTCCTGCTGGCGCTGGTTAACTAAGCGACCTCAACAGACACAAAAAAGCGAGCTGTGATAGCTCGCTTTTTTGTGTCTGTTGCCAGAGAAGTTTAAGGGTCAGGGCCGTGTAATCCAAAGCATCAGTGTCAGGAAGGCGCAAAGTACAGCTGAACCGATAGCGATATAGATAAAGCCCTGTTTACCTTTGGCTAGTGGAATGCCATTGGCACGAAGAAATATCACCCACACCAAGCAGAGAATTATCGGGATCAAAAACATGCGCGCCATCTTTAGTCCTCTGTTTATCTAGTTAGGCTGGTTGCTATATCAAGCTAGGCTTTAGCGTTTTCGGGCGTTAATTGCACTTCGGCTTCAGGCTCTGTCGCCAGCAATCCTTCCCTGTAGCCAAGTACGCGAGACACCATCATATCACCCGTGACATTCGTTGCTGTTCTCATCATATCTATGATGCGGTCAATGGCCGCGACAAAGGCGATGCCTTCGAGTGGCAAACCGACGGCATTCAGAGTTACGGTTAACATCACCATTGCAGTGCCGGGAACACCTGCCGTACCTATCGAAGCCAATGTGGCGGTGGCCATGATAATTCCGTAGTCGAGCAGGCTCAGGTCGATACCGTATAACTGAGCGATAAAAATGGCGGCAATGGCTGGATAGATCCCACCGCAACCATCCATATTGATGGTTGCGCCCATAGGCAAGACAAAACTGGCGTATTGCCTTGATACACCCAAGCCTTCTGTTGTGCATCGCGTGCTGACCGGAAGTGTACCGTAGCTGCTGGCACTGGCGTAGGCTACCAGTTGAGCGGGAAAAACGGCTTTAAAGAATTCAGTTACTTTAATACCGCCAAATAGCTTCACTATGCCGCCATATACAAACACTATGTGAATTAAGCAGGCTATGTAGATCGCAAGCACAAACTTAGCCAACGGCAATAGTGACTCAAGGCCAAAACTACCCAGCATCCAGGCGATAAGCCCAAATACCCCATATGGCGTCAACGCTAAGACCAAACGCGTGATCTGGTACATAACTTCCGCACCGCTATGCAGGAAAGTTTTCACGGGCTTGGCCTTTTCTCCTACCTGGTTGATGGCGACACCTACCAACACGGCAAACAGAACCACCTGCAGAATGTTACCTTCAGCCATGGCAGCAATAGGGTTGCGTGGCACCATATCGATAAGCACTTGAGCTACCGGCGGGATGTCACGCTCTCTGACTGGCGATGTAGCCAAGGAAAGGTCGGCACTAAAATTCATCAAACTGCCAATAAACAGGCCCAGAGCACTCGCAATTATGGCTGTCAGCAAGAACAGGCCCACCGTCTTAATGCCTATCTTGCCTAAAGGTTTATCGACACCCAGTGAAGTGATCGCCATGACCAAAGAGCAGAAAACCAATGGCACAACCAACATCCGTATCGCGTTGATAAACAGGTCCCCCATAGGCTTGAGGTGAACGGCAAATGATGGCACCAATAGGCCAACAGCAGCCCCCAGAACAAAACCTATCAGCACTTTTTGCCAAAACGGTACGGACTGATAGACAGAGACAAATGAACGCGACATATTACTCATATAAAATTCAAAACCGATTTGAGCGTATTCTAACGCGATATCTTAAAGCCACCCAATTTCAGTAGATTTCGCCTTTGAGTTAAGTGCAGGAACCCATGCAAATTGAAGCCACACAAGTGAAGATCACCGAGTTCGGTTCACCCGACGTTTTGATTAAAAGTGCCTCGAGCTGGCAATCTGAAGAGCCTCAGGTTGCTGTCTATTACGCCAGTATTAATCCGATCGATCTTAAAACACGCGCAGGCATAGGCTGGGCTGCAAAGGAAAACGCTGACAAGCTGCCTTGGTGCCCGGGTTATGATGTCGCAGGTGAATTACTTGATGCTGAAGGACGAGGCAGTGGTCAGTATGTATGTGGTTTGATTGGCTTTCCTTTTCAGGGCGGCGGTTACGCCAATATCGTGACTACCGATCTGGAAAACCTGGTAACGATTCCCGAAGGCGTTGAATTGAGACAGGCTGCGGCCTTGCCTCTGGCAGGTCTGACCGCATATCAGGCTTTGTCTCGGTTTGGTGAACTTCGAACGGGAGAGCAGGTAGTTGTGCTTGGTGCTGGAGGTGGCGTCGGCCATCTGGTTGTTCAACTGGCTGTAAAGATGGGAGTAGAGGTCACATCGATTTCTCGTAGTGAGAATCACGCTTGGTTGTCTGCGCTGGGAGCGACTCATTGTATCGATTATCAACAACCAGACTGGCAGGTTAGAGCGGCTGCAGAAGCTTCACTTGTGATTGATTGTGTCGGTGGTGATGTAGGGTTATCGCTGATTGCAGAACTTCCCTGTGGTACCGACGTAGTTACCCTGCCGACGGTGACTGCTGATGCCATGATTGAAGCTGGGGATAAAAGGGGATGTCATGTTACGGGTATGCTGGTGCAACAAGACACCAAGGTGCTCAAACAGTTAGTAGACCAACTAGCAGAGGGCAAGCTTAAAGTTCACATTGACGCTGAGTTTGAACTTGAAAAAGCGGCTGATGCCCATCGAATGCTGGAGCAGGGAGGCGTCAAAGGTAAGGTTGTCTTGACGGTACCAGAGAACCTCAAGCACAGCTGATGGCGCTTTGGACTCTCTTTATCGCCAGCTTTGCAGCGGCAACTCTTCTTCCTGGCGGCTCTGAAGCAATACTTGTCGGGCTATATCTCAATAGTGAGTATGCGGCATATCAGCTTTTTTTGGCCGCAACGCTGGGAAACAGCCTGGGCGCCATCGTTACTGTAGCCATGGGGCGCTGGGTCGCGAAAGCGCGTCCACCAAAGCCCACTAAGAATTGGCAGCTTAGATGGCACAACCGTCTGCAACGTCATGGTTCGCCTGTGTTGGTGATGAGTTGGTTGCCATTGGTTGGCGATGGCCTCTGCTTGTTGGCGGGGTGGTTGCGCTTATCATGGTTGCCAGTCTGTTTGTATATCACTCTGGGAAAAGCGCTACGCTACTTGATTGTGCTGTTACTGGCCTCACCTTGGATATAGCCGACATAAAACTAACTAGTCTAAATTGTTAGTAAATTTAATCATGACTTGCGGCTCCGCTGGCCACAAGCATAATAAGCCGATTGCCTCCTTAAAGGGTCTCTTCATGGGTTACCTATCTCGTTCGATATTTCTGCTCTTCTTTATTCTGACTGTAACGGCTTGTTCTCAGCCCGTTGACAGCAACGCCACACCAGAGGGTTTTACGCTGATTGAGTCGGTCACAAAGACTCAGGATGATAACGGTGACCCAGTACTGCCATATACCAAGTACAAACTTGATAATGGTTTAACTGTCTTACTTCACCAAGATAGCTCGGACCCTATTGTCCATGTAGATGTGACTTATCATGTTGGCTCTGCTCGGGAAGAGGTTGGAAAGTCAGGGTTTGCTCATTTCTTTGAGCATATGATGTTTCAAGGCTCGAAACATGTGGCTGATGAGCAACACTTCCGCATCATCTCTGAAGCCGGCGGCTCATTAAATGGCACCACCAACTCCGATCGCACCAACTACTATCAGACAGTGCCTGCGAATCAGTTAGAGAAAGTGCTTTGGCTTGAATCTGATCGTATGGGCTTTTTGCTGGAAGCTGTCACGCAACAAAAATTCGAAGTGCAGCGAGACACCGTAAAAAACGAACGTGCTCAGCGGTATGACAATGCACCTTATGGCTTGTTATATGAGAGGGTCAGTGAAGCACTTTACCCGGTTGGTCACCCCTATTCCTGGCCTACCATAGGTTACGTTGAAGACCTGGACAGGGTTAATGTAAATGACCTCAAGGCTTTCTTTCTCAGGTGGTACGGGCCAAACAATGCCACCTTGACCATAGGTGGCGATATTGACGTTGAGCAAACACTTGCCTGGGTAAACAAGTACTTTGGCCCCATCAGTGCTGGCCCTGAGGTAAACAACACACCAAAAACACTGGTGACGCTGCCCGAGACCAGATACATCAGCATGGAAGATCGTGTACATCTGCCTCTGATATACCTCTCGTTTCCGACAGTTTATGGCCGCCACGCTGACGAAGCCCCCCTGGACCTGTTGGCTGAGATCCTTGGCGGTGGAAAAAACTCGCTCTTTTACCAGCACCTGGTCAAGCAAGGGTATGCGGTGCAAGCTGGGGTCAGTCACCCCTGTCAGGAACTCGCATGCAGCTTCAACCTTTATGCACTTGCTAATCCAGAAAAGATGCCTTCATTGACGGATCTGGAAAAAGTATTGCGTGATGCGATTGCAGATTTTGAACGTCGTGGTGTCACTGAAGATGATCTGAAGAAGGTTCAGGTACAGTTTGAAGCGTCCACCATTTTTGGACTGCAGAGTGTCTCTGGTAAGGTTTCTACTCTTGCATTTAACGAGACTTTTGCTGAATCGCCAAACCAGATCGCGCGGGACCTTGAGCGATATCGCGCTGTCACCAAGGAAGATGTCGAGCGTGTTTACAAGAAGTACATCAAAGACAAACCTGCGGTTGTTATGAGCATTGTGCCCCATGGGCAGGGACAGCTTATTGCGGCTCCAGATAATTTCTCTCTGCCTGAGCGCCAACTGCCCGAATACCCTGAGCTTGATGAGTCGCAATTGAGTATGCGCCTCGTGACTGAGACATTCGATCGTTACCAGGTGCCTGAGGCTGGTCCATCGCCAGTAGTGAAAGTGCCAGAGTCCTGGCACAGCGCGTTGACCAATGGTATCGAAGTGGTGGGGAGCCAGGTCGATGAAACTCCTACAGTCACCTTGCTATTAAGTATTGAAGGTGGTCCGCTGCTAGATCCCAAAGACAAAGCGGGATTAGCAAGTTTTACGGCGGCCATGCTCAACGAGTCAACAACACAGCGCAGCGCTGAAGAGATGGCATTGGCGCTTGAGCTGCTCGGCAGCAGAATTAGCGCTCGCGCCAGCGGGCGGTTTACTGAAATAGCTGTATCCAGCTTAAGTGAAAACCTGGATGCCACGCTGGCGCTACTTGAGGAAAAGCTATTCTCTCCCAAGTTTGATCAAGCGGATTTCGATCGGCTGAAAACGCAGGCATTGCAGTCACTGGCTCAGGCCAATAAGGATCCTGGGGCATTGGCAAGTCGTGCCCAACTGCAACTGCTGTATGGTGATCAGAGAATCGGACTGCCAGACAGAGGTACACTCGCCAGTGTTCAGTCGATCACGTTAGACGACGTCAAGGCTTTCTATGCCAATCATTATTCATCGGCAGAGGCACAGCTGGTGGTTGTAGGCGACATGGATCGCAAAGCATGGTTACCAAAACTTCAGTTCCTGGCTGATTGGAAAGGGGAATCTGTCACTTTCCCAAGCTACCAGGAGTTTCCTGATTACTTAGAGCCCACCATTTATATTGTTGACCTGCCAGGCGCTGCGCAGTCAGCGATCCGAGTGGTGCGCCGTGCAATGCCCTACGATGCCACTGGCGACTACTTTAAGGCTGGACTGATGAACTTCCCTCTGGGAGGAGCATTTAACTCGCGTATCAATATGAATTTGCGAGAAGAGAAGGGTTTCACCTATGGCGCGCGCTCATCGTTTTCAGGAGGAAAAACATTGGGGCGGTTTGTTGTTAGTACTTCAGTGCGTAAAGATGTCACGGGAGCCGCGCTGACTGAGATACTGAGAGAGCTTGCCAATTACAGCGCCAATGGCGTGACAAAAGAGGAGTTAACATTCTTGCGTCAGTCGGTCTCGCAGAGTGAAGCGCTTAGCTACGAAACACCCTCTCAGAAAGCGGGATTCCTGCGCCAGATGCAGACCTACGGTTTAACGAAAGATTTTGCTACCTCGCAAGGTCATATCGTGGCTGAGGTGTCGAAACAAGAGCTGGATACTCTCGCGCAACAATGGCTTTCGCCTGATGATATGCAGATTTTGATTGTGGGCGACGCGCAACAGATATTACCGCAGCTCACCGCGATGGGCTTACCGATTGAAGGAATTGCACTCGCTCCCTAGCCCTCCAAACCATTGTTTCTATCGAGGGTCAGCGTAGACGCTGGCCCAGTTACCGTTTATGCTTCGCCGATAATGCCTGTCCCGGCAAGGACTTAAAATTGACAGCACAATTTCAACGCCACCTCTCATTACTTTCTGCTAAGCCGGAGTTGCTGTTTGGACTACAACACGGACTCGAGAAAGAAAGTTTAAGAATTACCCCCGATGGACGACTTTCTACAAAAAAACATCCTGAAGGTTTGGGTTCGGCGTTAACACACCCGCTGATTACGACAGATTTTGCTGAACCACTCTTAGAGTTCATTACGCCGGTAAGTAGCAATGTTGATGAAACTCTCGAGCAGTTGGCCGACTTGCACCGCTTTGCATATCAGCAGATGGGGGACGAGTTATTGTGGCCAGCAAGCATGCCATGTTTTGTGGATGATGAAGCGGAGATCCGTATCGCAGAATATGGTAGCTCGAATGTCGGTAAGATGAAGACGCTCTATCGAAAGGGCCTGCACCATAGGTATGGCAGTGTCATGCAGGTGATTGCCGGAGTGCATTTCAACTTCTCATTTCCTGAGGCGTTTTGGCAGCATTGGGCTCAGTGGCAGGGCAAAGATAGTTCGATTGAGCAGGTTAAATCTGATGGTTATTTGGCGCTGATTCGCAACTATCGCCGCCTTGGCTGGTTGATACCCTACCTGTTTGGTGCTTCACCTGCATTGTGTGGCTCGTTTTTGGAGCAAAAGCGCTCGCCACTGCCTTTCCGAAGAATGGGCAAAGGTACCTACTATTTGCCGTATGCCACCTCTTTACGCATGAGTGACCTGGGTTATACCAATAAGGCTCAGGCCCGGTTGCAGATTGATTACAACTCGCTGCCAGGTTACGTGGAAAGTGTGCAACGCGCCCTGCATTCACCTGAGCCTCGCTTTGCTGAAATTGGGGTAAAAGTGGATGGGGAATACAAACAGCTGAATGACAATCTTCTGCAGATTGAGAACGAACTTTACGCCCCCATTCGGCCCAAACGTGTGGCGAACAGCGGAGAGAAGCCCAGCGAAGCTCTTCTGCGTGGTGGTATTGAATATATTGAAGTTCGAGCGCTTGATGTTAATCCATTCCATGCCACGGGTGTAAGTGCTGAGGAGATCCGCTTTTTGGATATCCTGCTGGTCTATTGTTTGTTATCGGATAGTCCAGAACTTTATGCTGATGGATTAACTGAGTCCGGGAGAAACATCACCACCACTGTATTGTATGGTCGAGATCCTAAAGCACAGTTAGAGATCAATGGTGAGAAGGTTGGGCTTAGGAACTATGCTTCAAGCCTGCTGTCCGAGATGGAAGCGGTGGCTAAACTGTTAGACCAGGCCTACAACAGTAGTGACTATTCTGCGGCGCTGGTTCATCAACGATGCAAAGTGGTTGATCCCGAGTTAACGCCATCCGCCAGACTGATTGCCAGAATGAAGGATGATTCATTGGACAATGGTTGCCTGTCTATGGAGTTAGCCAAGCAGCATAAAAGGTCTTTACATGGCTCAAGCCTGGCTGTTTATACACAGCAGTTTCTTGACAATAGTTCGATTGAAAGTTTGAAAGCGCAAAGAGATATAGAAATGGCGGATGCAGAGCCGTTTGAAGTGTATTTGGAAGAGTACTTTTCTGCCACCTAATATTGCTTTGCCGTCATAGTGGTTATGGGAGGTACAGGTTAATGAGATATATCAAGATGATAAGGCGAGCCTTGGCTTTAAGCTGCTTACTTCCCATTGCGTTTTCGGTAGTTGCTGAGCCTTCTAAAGCATGTGGCCGTATTTCCAGCTTTGCAAACCCTCCAGCCACTCAGGACTTGCATCGTGTGACTATTGATCGTCTGAATGACAAAAATGTGACCTCTAAGGGCTTTTATGTTTTGGAGCCAGGGATATATCAAGTCAAAGTGTATGAGCAGATCAATGACCATAGGCTGAGAGCTGGCCGTAACCGTGGCACCTCAAAAACCATAGAAGTTAAGGTTGAGCCAAATAAACGATATCACCTTGCTGCTGAGTTCATAAAAGACAAACGTTACTCGAAAACGAACAAATATTGGGAGCCTGTTATTTGGAAGGTAACTGACGAAGCCTGCGAGCTTAAATAGTTCAGTAGCTGTTCCATATATCCCACCACATCGCACCACTGGCTGAGATCAACACCAGTGGTGTCACCCATCTTACGACGTCAAACCAAGCCCTATTTCCCGAAAACGCAGTGCTGACTCGCGTGGTGATAGCGGCATACGCAAGCATTACGATCAGTTCAAGCGAGCTGAATATCGCCATAAGTACCAGAGATTGTTGCCAAAGTGAGTCGTTAGCATTAATAAATTGAGGAAAAAGGGCGGCGAAGAACAAGATGCCCTTGGGATTTGCCAGCGCGGTAGTGAGCCCTCTGACAAAAAGCAGTTTAACAGGCAGTTGCTTCAGTTCATCAGAGAGCTCTCCGTTGAGCTGGGGGCTGTTCGAAAACTCTCTGAAAATCTGTAGCGCCAACCAAAGTAAATAAACTGCGCCAATCGCTTGTAAAAGAGTCAAGGCGATAGGAAACATTGTAAGTAAGCTTGCTACACCAGCCATAGCTGCGATGGCTTTGAGCAATCCTGACGTTGCGCTGCCCAGAGCTAACCAAAGCGCGCCAGCTGTCCGATACTTGCAAGCCGTATCAATAGTAAGCATGACCAGTGGCCCCGGGACCAAAAGCAGCCCTAGCGATACCGCGACAAATAGAGAGAGTGTTTCGATAGACATGGCGACATGCTAGTAGGGGAGAGGTGTCTTGCAAAGGGGTTACTGGGATTCAGGCAAAAAAAAAGAGCTATCAGGCGATAGCTCCAAACCCAGGGATAATTCATTGAGCAGCATTTGCCACTCCTAACCTTTGAGCCCAAAAACGTGGGCAAGTTCATTATATTTCTGGAAAAGTACACATAAATGCGGTCGATTGCTCGACAGCAACTGGTTACACTGGGTTCATTCTTTGTTTAGGCGCTGTAGAACGTAATGAGAGTTTTTATTTTTTCTTTGGCATTACTTACCCTCTCAGGCTGTGCAACTTCTCCTCCTTCCAATCCAGAAAACCTGTGTGAGATCTTTCGTGAAAAACGCGATTGGTATGACGCAGCAAGTGATATGAATGATAAGTGGGGGGTGCCGATTCAGGTGCCAATGGCAATGATGTACCAGGAAAGCTCTTTTCGTCATGATGCTGCTCCACCACGTAAATACCTGCTGGGCTTTATCCCCTGGGGGCGTGTCAGTAGTGCCTACGGCTATTCACAGGCCAAAACTCCGACCTGGAGTGATTACGTCAGAGAGACCGGAAACTCAGGGGCTGACCGGGAAGATTTCGGTGATGCCATCGACTTTATGGGATGGTTCATCACTAAAACCCATAAAGTAAACGGCATCTCAAAATGGGACGCTTATGCTCAGTACCTCAACTATCATGAGGGATGGGGTGGGTATCGCCGAGGTACCTATAAGAAAAAAGCCTGGTTGATGAAAACGTCGCGGAAAGTAGCTAATCGGGCTTCCAAGTACTCTTCTCAGTACAAAAGCTGCAAGGATGAGCTGGATAGCAGCTGGCTGTACCGATTGTTCTTTGGGTAGGTTATGACACGCTTTTTCGGGGTAGAAAAACGCCAATTTTTGGTTCTGATCTTTGCATCGATGATGGTTGCCTGTGTTTCGGTACCGGAAGGGATCACTCCGGTAACGGGGGTCGATTTTCAAAGATATCAGGGCAAATGGTTTGAGATCGCGCGTTTAGACAACTCGTTTGAACAGGGAATGGAGCAGGTGACCGCGGAATACTCCTCGCGCGAAGATGGCGGTATTCGAGTGATTAATCGCGGTTACAGTATCTACGAAAATGAGTGGAAAGAAGCAGAGGGCAGGGCGTATACCGTTAATGCGCCCGACGAAGGCTTTCTAAAAGTCAGTTTCTTTGGCCCGTTTTACGGGGCTTATATCATTTTTGGTCTTGATAAAGTCGAATACCAATACACTTTTGTCGCTGGCAACAATCATAAGTACCTTTGGCTTTTGGCAAGAACGCCTGAGGTGAGTGAAGAGCTCAAGAGCCAGTTTGTGACAGAAGCTGAGGCCCAAGGGTTTAATACTGAAGATCTGATTTGGGTTAATCAGGTTTCAGATAATTAAAAAGCCCTTAACGGGCTTTCTAATTATGCTTCATCAGGTGGTGTATAAAGGCTTGGCATTACGCGCGCAGAGCGCACCATATTGTCTTTCACCTCTAGCACTTCGATAGGATAACCGGCTAGTCGTAGGCTGATCCCTTCGGAGGGGATCTCTTCCATATACTCAATGATCAGACCATTGAGAGTTTTTGGACCATCCGTGGGAAAGCGCCATCCCATTTCCTTATTTACGTCACGAATATTGGCACTTCCGTCAACCACGTAGGAGCCGTCCTGTTGTGCGTGCACTTCTTCACTGGGTGACGGTGCATCTGTGGTGGTAAAGTCGCCGACAATCTCTTCAAGAATATCTTCCAGCGTCACCAAGCCTTGAATGTCACCATATTCGTCAACAACCAAGCCGATACGCTCTTTGTTACGCTGGAATTTCAATAACTGAACGTTTAGTGGCGTGCCTTCGGGAATAAAATAGAGTTCGCGCGCAGCACGGATCAAGGTCGATTTGTTGAATTGGTTTCGGGTTAGCAGCCTGAGAGCATCCCGGGCATGGACAAAACCGATGGCATCATCAATGTTGTCGCGGTAGAGCAACAACATGGTGTGCTGCCCCTGAGTTAACTGTTTAACGATGCGCTTCCAGTCATCATTGATATCGATGCCGATGATATCGCTTCGAGGGACCATGATGTCTTCAACGGTCACCTTTTCCAGATCCAGTATCGAAAGCAACATATCCTGGTGCCGACGGGGAATAAGCGCGCCAGCTTCATTCACCACAGTGCGCAGTTCGTCTGAGCTTAGGTGGCCGTTATCCCGTTTGTTGGGGTTTACTCTCAGTATGGCCAGTAACCCATTACTGATGGCATTTACCAACCATACTGCCGGGTACATGACTTTTAGGAGGAATCTCAATAAGAAGGAAGCCGGAAAAGCGATCCGTTCAGGATACATTGCAGCTAGCGTCTTAGGGGTTACCTCCGCAAATAGCAGAATGACAAGTGTTAAGACACCAGTGGCAATTGCAACGCCGATATCACCATATAGGCGAAGGCCGATGATGGTAGCAATGGCTGATGCAAGAATATTAACCAGATTATTGCCAATCAGGATCACGCCGATGAGGCGGTCGGGGCGTTCTAATAACTTGTGAACCCGCTTGGCCGCACCGTGTTTTTTCTTAACCAGATGCCGCAGTCGATAGGGGTTTATCGACATCATTCCAGTTTCACTACTGGAGAAGAAAGCGGAAATCAGAATCAGTATGCCCAGTGTTATGAACAGGGCACTCGTCGAAATCTCGTCCAACGAGGGAGTCCTTTGTTACCTATTGAGAGCCTATCTTATCTGAAAATTAGCTAAATGGCGGTAAAAATTACGCAAGTATGATTTCTCTTACAAAACGGGAGCCAAAATAGCCCAGTGTAAGCAGGACTGCCCCCACCACTGTGGAAGTGACTAGCCAACGCCCTCTAACGCCAACTCTGTAGTGCTGAATCAGTACGACGGTGTATATCGCCCACGCAATAGCGCTGAGGATCGCTTTGTGTGCTTTGCCGCTACCAAAAAAGTTATCGAGGAAAAATATACCGGTCGCTAAGGCGAAGGAGAGCAGTACAGTGCCGACCAAAATCAGATTGAATATCTGCTTTTCTACCGTCATCAATGGTGGGAGTACTGGACTGAGCGCAAACTTCTTCTTCTCTTTTAGCTGACGGTTTATCACTGCCAGAAGTATTGCCATCAATGCGGCGATATTAAGTACTGCATAAGAAAGTAGCGACAGCGAAATATGAATTATCAGGCTGGGGTGCGCCTCTAAGTGGGTAAAATAAGTGTCGCTACTTACTAAGTCAGTCAGTATCACTATTGCAGTAAAGGCGTAGGTAAAAGGCAGCAGCACTTGCAGCGGCTTCTTTACATAAAGCAGGGTCAGCATCAGGCTGATTGCCCATCCCGATACTGAAGCAATATTCATGATGCTGAGGTTCTGACCGCCATCTGGCCTTAAAAGATCAAACGCCAGAGTAAGCAGGTGCAGACCCAATGCAAATATTGCAACCAGCATGATGCCGCTTTTTTGCGGCAGAATACCTTTTTTCAGGCGCCAACCAATCCAACCCGCGAGGAGCAGGTAGACCAGAATAGTGGCGACAGCCAGATAGCCAGAGGCAGAATGCATAAAGGGCGATCTCAGTGTTAATTAATAGTACGGCGCAAATTAGAACTTATGCCGTATCTTATTGAAATATATCTATCCAAAGTTGGAGTATACCGCGAGAACTCACACTGCCAATAGTGTGGTGCTACCTTCGGCGCGAGGTTTCGTTATAATGCGCAACTTATCTTTACTTTCAGGCCTTATGGAACATGTTTGAGAACCTTAGTGAACGCCTCTCCAAAACGCTGAAAAATATCAGCGGCCGTGGACGACTGACTGAAGACAACATCAAAGACACGCTGCGCGAAGTGCGGATGGCGCTGTTGGAGGCTGACGTTGCGCTGCCGGTGGTCCGGGAGTTTATCTCTAAGGTCAAAGAGCGCGCGGTTGGTGTCGAAGTTACCAAGAGCCTAAGCCCTGGTCAGGTCTTTATTAAGATCGTTCGCTCTGAGCTGGAAGCTGCCATGGGTGAGCGAAATGAGGCGCTGGCGCTGAATGCGCAGCCACCCGCGGTGGTCATGATGGCGGGCCTGCAGGGTGCGGGTAAGACAACCAGTGTTGGTAAGTTATCCAAGTTCCTGAAAGAGAAAGAAAAGAAAAAAGTGATGGTGGTGAGTGCCGACGTCTATCGTCCAGCCGCCATCAAACAGCTTGAAACCCTGGCCAATGATATTGGCGTTGAGTTTTTCCCTAGCAGTGCAGATCAAAAGCCGGTCGATATTGTTTCGGGCGCTATTGAGCACGCCAAAAAGCAGTTCTTTGATGTACTGCTGGTGGATACTGCTGGTCGTCTTCACGTCGATGACGAGATGATGGACGAGATTAAAGCCCTCCATGCTGCGGTTAATCCAGTCGAAACCCTGTTTGTGGTAGATGCCATGACGGGTCAGGATGCGGCAAATACAGCTAAAGCCTTCGACAGTGCTCTGCCACTGACCGGTGTGATCCTGACTAAGACAGATGGTGATGCGCGCGGTGGTGCGGCACTCTCTATTCGCCATATCACAGGCAAGCCCATTAAATTCTTGGGTATCGGTGAAAAAACCGATGCTCTTGAGCCGTTCCATCCTGATCGCCTAGCTGGCCGCATCCTCGGCATGGGCGACGTTTTGTCTCTGATTGAAGACATTGAGCAGAACGTCGACCGCGAGAAAGCGGCTAAGTTTGCCAAGAAGGTGCAGAAGGGGCAGGGCTTTGACCTTGAAGACTTCCGCGAGCAGCTTCAACAGATGAAGAATATGGGCGGCATGATGGGGTTGCTGGATAAGCTGCCTGGTATGTCGAACCTGCCCGATGCGGTTAAAGGTCAGATGGATGACAAGCTGACCGTGCGGATGGAAGCGATTATCAACTCTATGACTCCGGGAGAACGTCAGCGTCCTGATATCATCAAAGGTTCCCGTAAGCGCCGTATCGCTATGGGATCGGGTACGCAGGTGCAGGATGTGAACAAGCTGCTCAAGCAGTTCACCCAAATGCAGAAGATGATGAAGAAAATGAAGGGTGGCGGTATGGCCAAGATGATGCGAAGCATGGGCGGCATGATGCCACCGGGTATGAAGATGCCGCGCCGCTAACGGCTAAATTGTTATCTATCGAAAAAGGAGCCTGTTGGCTCCTTTTTTGTTTTTGCTGAACCACTGAATCCCATCCACTCACAATGCCTTGTTAGCACTGCCGTGCTGAACAATTTTTATCCGCTGTTTTGGTTGCAATTCCACAGATTCTGCGTAGAATTAGCGCGCTTCTAGCCCGCCCCATGCTTTTTTGGGGTGTCTGGAACCGCCAAATTGGGTAAAGAGGAACGTATGGTAACCATTCGTTTACAACGTGGTGGCGCTAAAAAGCGTCCATTTTATCAGGTTGTCGTAGCCGACAGCCGTCGCGCTCGTGACGGCCGTTTCATTGAGAAGATCGGTTTCTTCAATCCTGTAGCACGCGGCCAAGCCGAGCGTCTTCGCTTGGATCTTGAGCGTGTTAAACACTGGACTGATCAGGGCGCGACCCTGTCTGACCGTGTTGCACAGTTGGTTAAAGACGCAGCTAAAGCTGCAGCTTAATTAAACCAACGAGAGGAGTGAGCCGTGTCAGAGGCGCAGGAAAATGTGATTCTGGGCCGTCTGGGTGCCGCATACGGCATCAAAGGTTGGCTAAAGATTCACTCCTTTACTGACAATGCCGAAGATATCTTCGAATTGTCTCCCTGGAAGTTGGGTGACCAGCAGACAGGCAAGCAACTGTCTGTGAGCCAATGGCGTCGCCATAATAATGGGCTCATTGTTAAGTTTGAATCGATCGATGATCGTACTCAGGCAGAAGCCTTGATAGGACTGGATATCTCCATCCCTTCAGAGCAGTTGCCAGAGTTGCCGGAAGATGAGTTCTACTGGCGCGATTTAATCGGTATGAAGGTAGTCACCGACAAAGGCTATGACCTGGGTGTGGTGACTGGCTTGATGGAAACCGGTTCAAATGACGTGTTGCAGGTAAAGGCAAACGTTAAAGATGCATTCGGTAAACAGGAGCGGTTAATTCCGTTTCTGGATGGCCAAGTTATTAAGCACGTGGATCTTGCAGAAAAGCAGATCGAAGTAGATTGGGACCCTGGTTTTTAATCAGAGAGGAGTAACCCCCATGTGGTTTGGTGTGGTGACTTTGTTTCCCGAGATGTTTCAAGCGATCAGCGAGCATGGAGTCACGGGCAAGGCTATCAAGAACAGCTTAATTGAGCTGCAAACGTGGAATCCAAGAGATTTCACCCATGATAAGCACAGAACGGTGGATGACCGCCCTTACGGTGGTGGCCCCGGAATGCTGATGATGGTGCAGCCATTACGCGATGCAATTCAAGCCGCCAAGCAGGCTGCTGGTGACGGGGCGAAAGTCATTTATCTTTCACCCCAGGGACGCAAGCTGGATCAGCAAGGTGTCCAGGAACTGGCAGGCCAGGAAAAACTGGTCTTGGTAGCGGGACGTTATGAAGGGATTGATGAACGTGTGATTCAGTCCGAAGTGGATCAAGAATGGTCCGTCGGCGATTACGTGCTCAGTGGCGGTGAACTGCCAGCCATGACCCTGATTGACGCAGTGGCGCGATTAGTGCCCGGTGTATTGGGAAAGCAGGCATCTGCAGAGCAAGACTCTTTTACAGATGGTTTGCTGGATTGTCCCCATTACACACGCCCGGAAGTGCTTGAAGGCGAAAAGGTGCCTTCAGTATTACTGAGTGGCAATCATGAAGCTATCCGCCGTTGGCGGCTAAAGCAAGCTTTAGGGCGAACTTGGCTGCGACGACCGGAACTATTGGAAAACCTAGCTCTGACTGACGAGCAAGCTAAATTGCTTGCCGAGTTTGTAAGTGAAAACGACAGCAAACAGTAGAGTGATTCAGTTTATTCTAGGATTAAAGATATGAACAAAATTATCCAGCAACTTGAGCAAGAACAGATGAAGCAGGACCTTCCTCACTTTGCTCCTGGTGACACAGTTGTCGTCCAGGTGAAAGTGGTTGAAGGTAACCGCGAGCGTCTGCAGGCTTTCGAAGGCGTTGTAATCGCCAAGCGTAACCGTGGCCTGCACAGCGCATTTACCGTACGTAAACTCTCCAGTGGTGAGGGTGTTGAGCGCGTATTCCAGACCCACAGTAAGCAAGTAGACAGTATCACTGTTAAACGCCGTGGTGACGTACGTCGCGCCAAACTGTACTACCAGCGTGGTCGTACCGGTAAGGCAGCACGTATTAAAGAGAAGCTTAGCTAAATTTCGTTTAACACCCGGTTCCCAATGGCTAGAAGCAGCAGCCCGCACTTGTGCGGGCTGTTTTGTTTTCGGTAAGCTATAGCCAGTCTGAAGCAGGTCATCTGCTTGTTCTAAATCAGGCTGATGAATAAAAATTCAATTATTACCCAAATAAAATGCAATTTTATGCATTTTGTATCTATACATTCCTTTTAATTAGTTTAATAATCGAGGCTCATTTATGGGCCTGATAGTAGTTGTGTGCCCTGATTTTTAGCTGCCTTACCGATGTTTCTACAGGCGGACAGGGTACATCTAGGAGTTTTAGTACAAATGCATAACGATACAGTTAATGATATTCACGTCAGTGCCCAAGAGGTACTGATTACCCCAAAACAGCTCAAACAAGCACTGCCAGCCAGTGATGAAGTACTGCAGTCAATTGCTGAGTCTCGCAAAGTTGTTTCTGACATCATCCATCGTAAAGATTCTCGCCTGCTGGTCGTGACTGGCCCTTGTTCGATTCACGACGTTGAAGCGGCTAAAGAATACGCTCAGAAGCTGAAGAAACTGCACGACGAATTAAAAGATGAACTGTATCTGGTGATGCGTGTTTACTTTGAGAAACCACGTACTACTGTTGGCTGGAAAGGCCTGATCAACGATCCAAATATGGATGGTAGTTTCCAATTGGAAGAGGGTTTGCACAAAGCCCGTGAACTTCTATTGTGGATCGCTGAACTTGGCTTGCCTATGGCCACTGAAGCCCTTGATCCTATCAGCCCGCAGTATCTTTCTGAGTTGTTCAGCTGGTCTGCGATTGGCGCGCGTACGACAGAAAGTCAGACGCACCGTGAAATGGCCAGTGGTCTTTCTATGCCTGTTGGCTTCAAAAATGGTACCGACGGTAATCTGGGCACCAGCATCAATGCGATGAAGGCGGCCGCCTCAGGTCACCGCTTCATGGGCATCAGTTCCGATGGTCAGGTAGCTGTTATCACGACCGAAGGTAACCCTGATGGCCACGTGATCCTGCGTGGTGGTAAGCAGCCAAACTACGACTCTGTCAATGTCGCTCTATGTGAAGAATCGATGCAGAAGGCTGGCCTGAACCCAAGCCTGGTCGTTGACTGTAGCCACGGCAATTCCAATAAAGATTACCGTGTACAGCCATTAGTTGCTGGTAATATCATGCATCAGATCCTTGATGGAAACCGCTCAATCATTGGTATCATGCTGGAGAGCCATATCAATGAAGGAAACCAGAGTGCCGATCTGCCACACGACCAGCTGAAGTATGGCGTGTCTGTGACTGATGCTTGCATCAACTGGGAGACCACAGCGTCGACCCTGCGTGAGATGGCAAATCGTCTGTCTGCTGCTCTTAAAGCGCGTGTATCAGCCTAACTAACGGAAAGTCTGTAGTGAATGAAACCCCAGAGGCGCTGCTGCGCCTGCGTGACAAAATTGATGATGTTGACCAGCAACTGCTGAAATTGCTCGCTGAGCGATTGCAGCTGGTGGCCGAGGTAGGTGAAGTTAAGAGCGAGCATGGCTTGCCCATTTATGTGCCTTCCCGCGAGGCCGCGATGCTGGCCAAGCGTCGTCAAGAAGCTGAAGCGCTTGGGGTTCCTGCTGACCTAATCGAGGATATTCTGCGCCGCGCGATGCGCGAATCTTACAGTAGTGAGAAAGACACCGGCTTTAAGACCGTAAACCCTGCTGCCGGCCCCATTGTTGTGGTCGGTGGTAACGGTCAATTAGGTCGATTGTTTGTGCAGATGTTCGAGCTGTCAGGGTACGAAGTCAAGGTACTTGGCAGTAAGGACTGGGACAACGCCTCTCAAATTCTGCAAGGGGCCAGTGTCGTCATGGTCACTGTGCCTATCGCTAAGACTGTTGGCATTATCGAACAGTTGGAAGCGCTTCCAGATGATTGCATTCTCTGTGACCTCACCAGTACCAAAACTGAGCCATTGAAAGCAATGCTGGCTGCGCATTCTGGCCCTGTGGTCGGTTTGCACCCAATGTTTGGTCCTGATATCAGCAGTTTTGCCAAGCAGGTCATAGTGGTCTGTGATGGCCGAAACACCGAGAAATATCAGTGGCTGCTTGATCAGTTTGCGCTTTGGGGCGCCAAGTTAAAACAGGCGTCGGCTGAATCTCACGATGAAGCGATGCGTTTGGTGCAGGCGATGCGTCACTTCTCAAGCTTTGTCTATGGACTGCACTTGAAGTCGGAAGACGCAGATATTGAACAGTTACTGGCGTTCAGTTCACCGATTTATCGTTTGGAACTGGCCATGGTTGGGCGACTGTTTGCGCAGGATCCGGCGCTTTACGCTGATATCATCCTCTCTTCGCCCGATGCGCTGACCATGTTCCGCCGTTACATTGAGCGTTTTGCAGAGGCGGTGACTTGCCTCGAAAACCATGATCGTGAAGGTTTTATCCGCCAGTTTTCTGATGTAGCTGACTGGTTTGGACAGTACGCGCAGCAGTTTATGGGCGAAAGCAAGCAGATGTTACTGGTCGCCCATGATCGCAGGCATATCGATTAATCATTATGTCTGAGTTTAAAGTTGAGATCCGTTACTGCCCACGCTGCCGCTGGTTAATGCGTGCAGGGTGGGTGGCGCAGGAGCTACTGACCACCTTCGACGAAGAACTGGATAGTGTTGCGATTGGGCCCGGCGATAAAGGCCAATTCGATATCTGGCTGAATGGTGAGCTTATCTGGTGCCGCAAAGACAAGGGCGGATTTCCCGAGCTAAAACCTCTCAAACAACTAATTCGTGATCGTGTAGCTCCCGCCAGAGACTTAGGACATAGCGACCGACCTTAATCGGGTGTGGGTTTTCTAGAGCAACTATTGTGGCAATCCAACGTGCAGATGTCCGCCTTTGTAATCCATGGTCAGTACAAAGTGCTTTAGCACATCATAACCAAGTAACCCTCTTATCAGTTGTCCTTTGATTCGGCTACCCACGATATCGCCTCTGCCACCAACATTAATTGTTTCATTTGGTGCAGGCACGGTAACTTTCACGTCGCCTAGCTCGTACGGGCCAAACGTTAACGATGGAAGTAAGAATGTTTGAGTCATGGTGGCCTTCACTACGCCTCCGCCAAATGTGTTGGAAGCATTGAATTTGTTCAACCAGTCATAGTTTTCGGCGACATTTCTCTCCACCAATATGCCGCCAGCATTTCCGGTATCGAGTATTAGCCAGACATCTTTATCGTTGTTCATATTAACGCGCACAATAGGAAAGCCACTGGCACGGTCTCGGCGCATCTTGATGTTTTCGTAATCACTGACATCAATAGCATCTCTATCGATTAAGCGAATCTTTTGATTGGGGTAATCAAGTTGAATGACAAACATGCGAAAGAAGGCGGCGCCAAGCAGAAGTTGATTGTTTTCATCTCCTAAATGCATTGGGATCAGGTGGCTGAGTGTTAGATCCATCTCAAAAAGACGAGTGGGTACTTGGTTGAGCATCCTTGTTTGCTCTTCCCCAAACACACCTTTTAGCCTGATGCGTTCGCCTTTGGGATAGGTAAGTTCATTGGCGGCAAGAAAACGTTTGTTAATACCGTTGGATTGGGCGCCGGTGTCCAGAATTGCACGTCCGTCAATCCCACCTATTTCTACTGGAATAGTGATGTGTCCGCCGTGCAACTCAAATGGAAACCATTCGGTCATTGCTGCGGCACTTGTTGCGGAAAAAAAGCAGAGAATGATCCCTATGATTCTAGTTTCCATTTGAGCATCCTTGTTCTTACTCGTAACTGCGAGAGAATCTGTAAGTTACTAAACTACCATGTTATTAGCCTAAGTTCATCGTTGTCATAGGGCGGCAGAACTTAGCGCTTATGAATTTGCTCCCCAAATATTTTTGGCTTGGCTCTTGGCTTTTAAATAAAGCTCCTCAACCTTCTTTCTCGCCCATGGCGTTTTTCTGAGAAACTTCAATGATGACTTGATGCTTGGGTCCTTCATAAAGCAGTTGATAGGGATCTTTTGCCCCAATTCATGCCAACCATACTGCTCTACCAACCATGTGACCAAGGCTTCTAATGTCACGCCATGCAGGGGATCATTTTGGCTGCCTGGTGCTGGTGTTTTATCAGTCATTAGGTTGCACTCTTTTTTGAGCGTTGTTGTCCGAATCTGACTGAGCAACTTTTACTCGGATACGGCTGCCGTCGACTTCTTGATTATTCAGGCTCTTCATCGCGATCTTTGCCTGACCGGCTTTAGTCATCTCGATGAACGCAAACCCTTTCGATTTACCTGTTTCCTTGTCTAAAACCAAGGTACAGCTGCGGATATGGCCAAAAGGCTTAAACAGTTCGAACAGGTCAGACTGGGTTGTTTCACGGGCGAGGTTGCGGACGAGCAGTTTCATGGTAAGGCCTTAGATAAAGTCAGGGCCATACTATACAGGTTTCAATGCGCGTTAGATAAATGGGTGGATCAAAAAGTGCCTGCGATGATCGCAGGCACTGAAACCTAGCTTGAGTTTTCCCCGGGATATCAGTTAATTGCCGGTTGGATCCTGACTGCCGCAATATCTACACGGTTGATTGGGCCGTTTCCGCCACCATTGCCACTAAATGTTTCATTGCTGGCCATATAACTCATATTGAAGAAATCCATCACTTCAATTCGATAAGTGCCAGTACTCAGTGGCGCATTTAGAGGCGTTGAATAAACTAAGGGTTTGGCGCCTTCGACAGTCAATGCATGTGGCATTTGAATCAAGCCTTCAGCAACCAAATTCTGTTCGCTATCAAATACCTTGATCCACTTATTGCCGTTGGTAATACCCAGATTAATGGCATTGTAATTGTTGTGGTACTTGAGCTGAATGTCGAAGCTGCCGTCGGCATCGATGACCACATTACTGATGACCAAACTATCCGATGTCGCCCCCCAATCGGCAAGATGCGCTTCGCCAATGACTTCGTCGGCTTGGCTGACGTCGATATTGCTGGTCACATTGGCAGATGCAACAGATATCTCCTGTGCAGTGTCGTAACAAACAGGAACACTGTGGTGAGAACGGTTACCAGAAGCGGTATAAACGGCCTCGATGCTATAGCAATAGCCCTGACCTGATACTGGCAGTTGGTTGTCTGTGACCACACCAGGCACTACGTTTTCAATGGCCAGTTCGCCATTGCGGTATAGGTGATAGGCCAGCTCTCCTTGATTTCGCGTGTCGCTGAATTCTACTGTCAAAAAGCTATCCTCATTTTGGAATACGCGATCTATCACCGGCTCTAGCGGCGCGAACACGGCAGGATCTGACGTGCTTAGCGGCGCGGCTGTTACTGCGGTGAGGTTGCTGTCGGTATTACTGAGCTCACCTAAGGTAATCACCAGCGTATTGGTATCGGTCAGTGCTTCCCACGCGATAGCCTGAGTTGACTCATCGCCATTCAGGGTGACGCCTTCCACTTGATAACTTCCATCTGCTTCTGCCGCGGTCTCGGGCAGTATTAAAGTGACGCTCAGTGATTTGCCCTGCAGAGATAGTCCAGATAGCGAAACTTCACTGCTTTCGGCAAACATGTTGCGATGCAACGCCGAGGTGACAAATGGATTCAAAGAGATGCCGTCGTCGGTGGTAGATACCCCAAAGACACCTTCAATCACCATGCCCACGTATGCGCCTACGGACCAAAGTTGGCGAGTTGAGTTAATCACTGGCCCTGATAGGCCTGGATTATCAAAGTCTAAAAGGTTTGGTTGCATCGACAGCCACTCCAAGTTTTCCATATTGGAGAGGTTTAACGAGGCCGCTCGCATAAGTGTGTCATACGCGGCGTCAGCAACTTTAGTGTTGCCGGTTTCAATGGCTGCATGTAAGCCATAGGCTGTCACAAATGGCCAGATAGCACGGTTATGATAAACGGCAACATCGGGTTGCTGAGGGAAGATAACCGGTGCTCCCATATCGCCGTGAGGATAGTTTGCCATCACACTGGCTGCGCGATCATCATCCGCAATGCCTGTTATCACCGCGAGAGACTGACCAAGCCAATCGAACTTATGCAGTGGTGCCATGTTCTGATGGCCTGCCGTTAAGCTACTGTATAGCCCCGCTTCTGCCAGCCAAAAGCGAGTATTGATAGCGGTTCTTAGTTGTTCTGCCCAAGTTTGATAGCGGGCCGCAGCGTCGGCATCTCCACTCTCTTGTGCCAATTGGCTGGTGAGCATCAATGCCTGATAATGAGCCACGTTTGTTGAGAGCGCTTTCGAACTTCCTAAGCTGGCGATGTCATTGACGATCCAACTGGCGTAACTCTGCTCGCGCCAGTCCAGGAAGGATTGTTCACCCTGGTACAGCCCATCGCGAGTGTCGAAAGCTGCGATACGGTCGTTTTCTATGGTATTAACCAGCGCCGGGTAAGCGCGAACAACAAAGGCGGCTCTTTGCTCTGCTGAAAGAGTTTGCAATGCTTTGGTTGCGCCAAATGCCCAGGTAACCCGATCGGTACTGATAGGCCAGCTACCACCAGAACCCGTATCCTGAATGATCTGTAGACCAGAACTATCTCCCGCTGCATCAGCAGGTTTACTGACGCCATCACGGTAACCAGACAACTTAAACTCAAGCGAGTTACGAACTCTCGATGGATCTAACATGGCCAGCCCCAGGTGGGAAGCGTAGGAAAGATCGCGGGTCCATACCCAGTGCCATTTAGCACCTGTTTCAAAGCACTCACAGGGGATCGCTTCACCCCCGTTGTATGTATCATCTCGGATCTCATCAACGCTGTTTTGTGCCGTTTCATGAACAGACAGCGCGAACAGTGCATCAAATGCTAAGTTGCCAGAACGCACTTTGGGCTTACCTTGTTGCTCTTGGTAAAGCACGTATTGCGGACCAGGATCTCGTAAGCTTTGACTGGTTGATTGGGCGTATTGCCTATAATCCGCGTCGGCGATTTCTGCAGAGAAGGTGACGGTTTCAGTGTCATCATCGTAAGTAGCGAAGGTCAATTCCTGACGAATCTCGTGACCCTCGTGAGGGTTTATATCCACGCCATCTTCACCGTCGCTCTCGGTCACAGCAAAGACCGGGGCTGCAATGTCTGTGGCATCAACGGTAAAGCGGTAATAGCCTGTTTCGGTCACGAAGAAACTGCTATTCGGACCACCAGGGTACATGGTGTAAGGGGTGTCTAGTTCGGCGACGACTGATTCATCTTCATCCAGTACCCATTCGCTTGACCAGTCAGCGGACGCTATTTTGAACTCATGATTTCCTGGGGCAATTTGCAGTGTGGCTTGGTATCTGTTGTTACCCACGTACTTCAACGGGTTGTCCGTGGCCCAGCCATTAAATCCCCCACGTAGATAGATATCGTATTCCAATGGCGGCATGTCCTGAGAAAAACTGAAGTTGGGTCGTAGCGGATCTTCACCTACTTCCAGCTTAAAATCATAGATGCCTGACTCCGTTAGCACCATGGCCATATTTGCGGCGCCTTCGCCCGTGAGTAGCTCATAGGTTTGCCCGGGAGAGACTTCTGTTAGGTTTTCAAGGTCTGCCGTGAAGGTGGTTTCCAGCGTCCAGTTAGCATCGGCCACTTTAAACTGGGGAACACCCATCACCATCTCGACGTTATGCAGGTAGTAGGCATCGCCTTCAAAGCCAAACTGATATGCCTCTTCAGCGCCCCAACCACTGAATTCACCTTTTAAGAAAATATCGACGGCATAGGGAGGTTCAGGTTCTGGGTCAACACATGCCTCCATGGTGTCGTTGGGTATTTGTGGGAGCTCACAAGTCAGTGTGTCGTCATCGTCATCCGAACATCCAGTAAAACCGAGTAGCGACAGTGAAACCAGTAATACCTTTATTAAGGTATTTTGGTGTAAAAACGCCTCATCCTTCATCGAATCCTTCCTTTCTCAAATTGAAACAGCTTTCGCGGAATGTGTTCCTGATAAGCCGTGGTAAAAAAACTGCGAAAACCAAGCGTAGACCAGGAATATTATTTAGAACGTGTTGATATAAAAGCAAAAATACAGAAGTAGATACTAGGGGAGCACTCATGGCTAAACGGTGAGCCAGGTTTGATTGAGCGTGTCAAAAAGTAACCAATTGTAAGTGTGATGTTACATAGAGATGGGGCAAGTTGTTTAACGGAGAATGGGCTGGATTGCCCCGTATCTGCGCCCGTAGCTTTGATACTTATTTCGTATCAGGCAATTGAAATCTGCTTTTGTTTTCACGAGGCTGAGAGCTCACAGGGCCAATGGATTTTTTCAGCAATATCTTGAGGGATCACCAAACATGCCTATTTTTCAATTTAGTCTGTAACTCTCTTGGCTGAGCAAAGAATAGCGCAAATGCAGATCTCATTTATATGCATTGCAGGTTAAACTAGCGGTCTTCTCTAATAGTGAGCTTTTAATAGGTAAAACAGATGGCTGTTCAATGGTATCCGGGTCACATGCACAAGGCGCAGAAAGAGATCGCCGAGATCATGCCGCAAATCGATATGATCATCGAAGTGCTCGATGCACGTATTCCATATAGCAGTAGCAACCCTATGATCACTAAACTCCGCGGTGATAAGCCGGTCATTAAGCTTCTTAATAAGCGTGATTTGGCTGATCCTGACCTGACCTCTCGGTGGGTTGATTTTCTTGAGCAGGAGACGGGTGTAAGAGCGCTTCCGGTCACCACACAACAGCCTGCAGAGGTTAAAGCCCTGATAGAGACATGCCGTAAATTAGTGCCTCACCGAGATCAGATGGGTAAAAATATTCGTGCCATCATCATGGGCATACCGAACGTGGGTAAGTCCACCACCATTAACCTGCTAGCCGGTCGCATTATTGCTAAGACGGGTAATGAACCTGCAGTTACCAAGGCTCAGCAGCGTATTAATCTGCAAAATGGCGTGGTGCTTACCGACACACCGGGAATGCTGTGGCCTAAGGTTGAGAACGAAAACAGCGGTTATCGTTTAGCTGTCACAGGTGCTGTAAAAGACACTGCCATCGAGTCAGATGATGTCGGCATGTTTGCGGCGGATTATTTATTGGAAGCTTATCCAACGTTGATTCAGAAACGCTATGGTATAGACCAACTGCCTCAAACTGGCTGGGACCTACTTGAAGAGATTGGTCGCCGCCGGGGATGTTTGCGCTCAGGTGGCAAGGTAGAGATGAATAAAGCCGCCGATCTGTTGCTCCATGAACTGCGTGCTGGCACTGTCGGTAAGATCACGATGGAAACACCGGAAATGGTGACGGCAGAAGAAGCTGAGGTAGAGCGAGTTCGGGCTGAAAAGGCTGATAAAAAGGCACAACGCAAGGCCAAGTTTAAAGGGCGCAGATAACGCAGGGGAGAAATGTGGACGTGAATACAGAAATTGAAGCGGCGGTACTTCGTCGTTTACTTGATCATCTGGACAGTCGAAAAGATGTCCAGAATATTGAACTGATGAATTTAGCTGGCTTTTGCCGCAACTGCCTGTCGAAATGGATGATGGCTGAAGCTGAATCACGTGGTGTGGGCATGGACTATGACCAGGCAAGAGAAGCGGTTTATGGGATGCCATACAGCGAATGGAAAGAGAAGCACCAAAAACCGGCTACGCCGGAACAACTCGCTAAGTTTGAAGCGTTGCAACAGGGTCAAGACTGACCCGTTAATGCTGGTTCAGTCTCTACGCAACTTGGGTTTGCTTGAAATTGGTGTTGGATACCGTTTCACAACCCAGTAGGTAGAGAAGATAAAAGTAGCAATGGTGGCCGACTGAATCAGGGTGGCCCCTTGCTGTGATAACACACCGCTTGAGAGTGCTGAGAATGCTACCAGCATAGAAAACTCGCTGGCCTGTCCCAGTCTCACGCCCAATTGTTGTGATATTGGCAAAGATTCACCTGAGCGCAGAAACGCATGTTTAAAGCTGAGCGCTTTAAGGCCAACCAGCACCACACCAAAGCAAAAGCCAGATAACATGAGGAAGGGCGCCATGGTGGCATCAAACTCTGCGCCGATGGCAAAGAAGAACAGGATAAGGAAAAACTCTCGCAGTGGTTTAAGGTGTTCAGCAATTGCCATCGCCACCTGACTTACCGCAATAGACAATCCTGCGATAAATGCCCCCATCTCATATGAAAGGCCAATCTGGTGAGCTGTCTCCGCCCAAAGTAAGCACCAGGCGAGCGTTGTAACGAAGGTGTACTCTTGGATCACATCGAAACGCCGGAACAACGGCAATACGATAAAACGTACGCCTGCAAATGCCAGTACGGCCATCACGGCCAATTTCACTAATAGCAGTCCGAAAGTGAACACCATGCCTTCGCCACTGTCGACATTGAGAAACAGGATCACCATAATCGCGAGAATATCCTGCATCAGCAGCACGCTGGTCATCACCTCACCTATGTGCTTGTGATGCAATGCGGTTGTGGGGATAAGTTTCAGTCCAATAACCGTGCTTGAGAACATCAGGGCTGCGCCTATCACCAAAGCCTCTTTTATTGCCATGCCCATACCGAGCGCAAACAAGAAGCTGGCGGAGAAAAACAGCAGAGACGTGCCTAAGGTTACCAGCGCGGTTTTTTGAAACAGTAACAGGAGCTTTCTTGGTTGCAGGTGCAGACCAAGCAGAAATAGCAGCAGGATAACGCCGACGTGGGAGATCTGTTCAATGTTATTGGCATCGGGGAACAGGTCGAAACCTGAAGGGCCAATCATAATTCCGGCAAAAATATAGGCGAGAATAATAGGCTGTCGGGCATAGAGAAATGCCGTACCAATGATCGCGGCGCTGACCACAATCATGGATAGCTGTATCACAATGGCATCTGCACTTATCTGCATGGCTGACCCCGCCTTTTTTATGGCAGCAACACCTGAACCTTGCTCACCACATCCTTATTTACTGAGCATACCCGCAAACATAGGGTGATGTGAATCATGCTTTTTACCCAGACACTACTCATTTTGCATCAACAGCGAGAAATAAAAGCATTTAGCATCAGTTAGTTAGACAAATAACAAAAAAAGGCTAAAGATTGTACAAATCTTTCCGATAACCTACGTGTACAGTTGCGTACAGAGTTTAAGCAAGGGTGAAAGGCCTTTGCATGCGTAGAAGGCGTTAACCATGAATAAAATCCCTGACATGATCAATCTGCTGCGTCCGCAGCCTGGACAGGCTAATCGTCCCGGCCAGTCTATTGCAGATAACTTGGGTGGAGCTAAGTCCATGCCAGGGCTCGTATCGTCTCAGCCTGGCGAGTCAGTTAGCCTTCGCTCGCCATTCCAAGTTGCAATGCGTTCGCTGTCGGATGCCGTTTTCCGTAACTTGCCGATGGCCAATTCAACTTCAGCAAGTGAGCCTGCTGATGTTGAAGATACCGGTGGATTTGATTTTGAATTGGTTGCGAACAATGTCACCTCCTACATTGAAAAAGCTGTGATGCAGGCCAAAGAGCGTGGTGAAAGCGACGAGTATCTGCAGGATATGATGCAGCAGGCTTATGCTGGCGTTGAGCAGGGATTTGGCGAAGCCAAAGACGAACTGGAAGAGATGGGCATGATGAGCGAAGAGCTCAACAATGGCATAGACAAGAGCTATGACATGATTCAAAACCGTCTTGGTGAGTTTGAACAAGAGCTGTTTGGTGTGCCAGCGGAAGCTGGTCCACAAGTTGAAGTAACCAGAAGCAGCAGTACTCAGAGTTATAGCTCTGGTGGCGATTTCTCAGGTGCACAGCTGGTTGGACAGTCCGCTTCTTATCGCATTGAAAATAGTGCCTCTTTAGAGCTGATGACTCAGGAAGGTGACAAGATCTCTATCAGCTTTGATGCTCTCCAGGCCAGCTCGCTGGGTATGGGATACGCCTCCAATGACAATGGTGAAGCGCTGATTTCGAGCTATAGCAACGAACAGTCATTTGGCTTCTCCTTCTCTGTTGAAGGAGATTTAAGTGAAGATGAGCTCGCCGCTATCACCGATTTTATCAATCAGGTCGCGGGTGTCGCTGATGCCTTTTTTGCGGGAGATTTCGATGCGGCGTTTGATAAAGCCAATGAGCTAGGTTTTGATGACTCGCAGATAGCCTCTTTCTCAATGAACCTTGAACAAACTCAAACTGTTGCCGTGGCCAAGGTGTATCAACAGGTTCAGGACCAGCCAGCTTCAGACCGAGGCCCCACCCGCAGCGGTGAATCTCTTTATGATGTGATGGAGCCGCTGAGTGAATACATCAAACAGTTTAAAGAACTGATTGAGCAGAGTGAAAGTCTGTTTAATGAGCGGGAAGATGATGCAACTGATTCGATAGATCAGATAGCTGAGAAAATTCTGCCATTCTTACGTCCTGAAGATGAGCAAGCTGCAGAAAGGTTCCAATCTTTCAATCAACGACTGCTGGATGCCATTGCCAAGCTTGAAGGCAATGAGCAGGCTTGAATTCAGAGATGAATGACTCCATTTGGAAGCGGCTTAGGCCGCTTTCTTTTTGCCTGACAAAAAGGTGAAATTAGTGCGCAATAAATGTATTCCCACAAATAGGAGGATGTATGGCGCTAAGCCATGAAAGCAGTACAGAGCAGCTATCGCTGCGGATCTCGCTTTATGCAACAATCGCAATGGTTGTTTTAGGTATCAGCTTCGGTCTTTGGACTGGTTCGTTTGCCATCTTTCTTGATGGTCTCTTCTCACTTTTTTCTACCGCAATGACAGGCCTTGGTCTGATCACCAGCTATCTTCTGACCCGCAACGAAGATAGACGTTTTCAATTTGGATACGCTTACATTGAGCCGTTAGCCACCGCTATCAATGGTACTGCCATCTTAGTGATGTGTTTGGGGGCCGGCGGTTATGCGATTTTCAGTTTATATACTGGTGGCCAGAGTGTGGCGATGGGCGTTGGATTGATCTATGCCCTTTGCAGCAGCTTACTGTGCTGGAGTTGCTGTGGATTTATGCGCCGTCAGGCGTCACGAAGTAATTCTTTACTATTGGATGTCGATAGCCAGGAATGGTTTGTCGACGCAATGCTCAGTAGTGTCGTTTTATTGGGATTCGTTTTGGGGTATCTACTCTCGTCCGCAGGGATTAGCTCGGTACTGCCCTATATCGACCCCGTTTTGACTCTTTTACTCAGCAGTGCAGCAATGGTTATGCCGATCCGGGTACTCTCTCGCAGTATCAAAGATATTGTCTCGATTGCTCCTGATAATGAGTTCTCTCGTGGCGTTCCTCCCAAATTGGCAACAATTAAACGCGAGTTTGCGCTTAAAGGTTACCGTCACTATTTGTCACGATCCGGGCGACGGTATGACTTGGAAATCAATTTTTTGGTTGATAGCGGTAATGCACCCAACTTACACACACAAGACCGAATTAGGCATAGGTTGTGGCAACAATTCTCCCAAGAAGAAGAGGACTTGTGGCTAACCATCAGCTTCACCGTTAATCCAAAGTGGTTGTAATCAGATTGAGCCTGCACGATTTTTCATCGTTTCTAACGAAATAAAAAATTTTGGGTGAGTTATCCGGGAGTCTCCATTATTTGACTCAAACAGTATCTGTGAGCGTTAACTTCATGTTAGTTTTGCTGGATTGACTTAATTTTTTAACTTAAACGTAGATTTTCTGCTGTCTTAAAATCATTAATCGGGAATAAGGATATGATGCACCGGCTAAAATATGGGGCGCTTGCTTCCGCGCTAACGCTTACCCTTGCAGCTTGTGGTACTACAGATAACGGGGTTGCTACTTCGACTGGGCCAGTTGTTTCGGGAGCAGGGAGTGTGGCTGCCGCTAACTGTGCTGTATGGAACGGGCAACCAGTGACTGTTGATGTCTCTAAAGCATTCAGTGACGGTGAAGTTGTTCGGGATTTCTACTCCGGTGCGGAAACCACAGTCCGAAATGGCTCAGTTACCTTTACCCCAGCCAAAGGAAGTGAAGGGCTTTTGCTGCTTGAGCGCGTGGAGCATAAGCCAAGTGAATTCAGCTGGGACAACGCTAATGTTTACTTCGTCATCACAGACCGCTTTGAAAACGGCGAACCCAGCAATGACCAAAGCTATGGCCGTAAGCCAGATGGCATGCAGGAGATTGGTACATTCCATGGTGGTGATTTGAAAGGCTTAGTGAATAAGCTGGACCATATCGCCTCTCTTGGTACTAACGCTATTTGGATCACTGCACCATATGAACAGGTCCATGGGTGGACCGGTGGTGGTATCCGTGGTGACTTTAAGCACTACGCATATCATGGCTATTACGCCATGGACTACACCAAAGTTGACGCCAATATGGGAACGGAAGAGGACTTCCGCAACTTCGTTGATGCTGCCCACAAGCGCGGCATTCGCGTTGTGATGGATATCGTCATGAATCACCCTGGTTATGCAACGCTCGCCGATATGCAGGAGTTCCAGTTCGGTAAAATGCGCGCCACGGTGAAATCCACTGAAGAGGTGTTAGGTGTAGAGAAGTATTGGACAGACTGGGAGCCACCGAAAGGTAAGAATTACCATCACTTCAATCGCCACATTAATTACGAAAGTAGTGTGTGGTCCAACTGGTGGGGTCCTAATTGGATCCGCGCGGGTATTGCAGGATACGATCAGCCAGGCCAGAGTGAACAGAAAATGTCGCTGGCTTATCTGCCTGACTTTAAGACCGAATCAACCTATGAGTCTGGGCTTCCTAACTTCTATAAAAACAAGCCAGACACGAAAGCTGTCGAGATCCCCGGATATACACCTCGCCAATACTTGGTGAAGTGGCTATCTGACTGGGTTCGCGAATACGGTGTTGATGGTTTCCGTATCGATACTGCCAAACACGTTGAAATGGATGCGTGGGCAGAGCTTAAAGCTGCGGGTACCGAAGCGCTGGCTGAGTGGAAAGCAAATAACCCGGACAAGAAATTGGATGACTTGCCATTCTGGACTACGGGTGAAGTTTGGGGGCATGGTGTAAGTAAGTCTGGCTATTTTAGCCATGGCAAAATGGACTCAATCATTAACTTTACTTACCAGTCTGATGAAGCCAGCAAGGCGATGGATTGTTTCAGTAACGCTGAATCGACATTCAGCCGTTATGCAGGCAAGGTCAATAACGACACTCAGTTTAACGTGTTGAGTTACCTCAGCTCCCACGATACTCAACTCTTCTTCCACAAAAATGCAAAGAACGATCTGACTAAATACAAGCGTATTGCAGCCCCATTTCTATTATTGCCGGGCGGCGTTCAGGTCTACTATGGCGATGAAACTGCACGTCCCTATGGCCCTACAGGTTCAGACAAACATCAGGGAACCCGCTCTGATATGAACTGGGAACAAATTACCGGTGAGCGAGCAGAGCTGCTTGAGCACTGGCAGAAAGTGGGTCAGTTCCGCCAGCGTCACTATGCTATTGGTGCAGGTAGCCATGAAAAGATTAGCGACGCGCCATACGCGTTTATGCGTTATGCCGGTGACGATGCCGCGGTTGTTGTGTTTGCAGGGCAAGAGCAATAATTGTTAGTTTGCAGATAAGCGCAAAAAAGCCGCCAATTGGCGGCTTTTTTATTGCCCATCCATCTGCTCTTTTTTCGGGATCTTGTTGGTGAGCCAGTAAGCGACTGCTGCCGCAAGAAAGACGATACCTATGGCTGCGGTGTATTCGGGAGTCAACTTATCAGGGTCGAGAATAATAACCTTTCGGGCGATCGCCATCAGCGCAGTGGCTATAACAATCCTGACGTGAATAACGTCGTCTCTGAGATAGACAGTGATGTTGATAAAGATCTCGATGGCGATCAACACGGCCATAAAGGCACCGAAAGTGGCCAACATATCGGAGATCGTGAGAATGAACTCTGGAGGGGTGGTCATTTTTTGATACAGCGTCCACGCTACATCAATCACCCCCATCACAATGACAAACACCATCAAAATGGCCAGTAGCTTTACTGACCAATGAATGATGACTTGTAACCTGCGTATTAATAGATCGTCCTTGTCTAGCTTCACCCGCCACCTCTAAAAAATGACAAAAACCTACTAAATTAGTCAACTATTTTCGTGCTAGGTTCACTCTTTGGGTTCAATTGTTGCCTGGCTTCCTCTGCACGGGCATGGCTTTTCTCATCTCCGACCATTTTAACACGGTGGTGCAGGGCGGCTTTTCCCAGTAAATGCGCCGCAACAGGGGCGGTCATAAACAGGAACATGGTGATGAGTATCTCTTTGATCGCCAGCTCTCCGCTTTTGAAGGTGAACATCAGCAGCGATGCGACCAACATAGATCCAATGCCCAGGGTCGTTGCTTTGGTTGGTGCATGTAGCCGGGTAAAAAAATCCGGCAGGCGAGCCAGTCCAATCGACCCCATCAGTACAAAAAAAGCACCTATCAAAAGTAGGACAGACGCCGTTACTTCAATCCAATATGGCATAAACAATGTCCTCTATTCGATAATATCGCCGCGCAGCAGGTACTTACAGAATGCTGCTGTACTGATAAATCCAAGCAGGGCGATAAGTAGGGCTCCCTCGAAGTAAAGTGGAGAACCTCTGTACATCCCCAACAGTAAGATCAGCGCGATGCTGTTGATGTACATGGTATCGACCGCAATGATTCTATCAGGCGTGTTTGGTCCAATAATCAAGCGCCAGCAATTGAGCGCCAAGGCCACCATCACAGCGATGCTGGCAATGATAATACTGATGCTTAACATCCAAATACCTCCTTCAGCGGTGCTTCATAGCGCTGCTTAATATGGGCGACCATGGCCTGCTCATCTTCGATATGGAGCGCGTGCACATACAACCACTTTTGATCTTCAGAAAACTCAACGCTGACGGTACCAGGCGTAAGCGATATGGTGCTGGTTAGCAGGGTCTTTGGTAGCTCGCCTTCAAGGTCCAACGGCACCAGAATAAACCCAGGCTTGAGGTTTTTAATCGGACCTAAAACCAGCTTCACCATCTCAATATTTGAGATAACAATGTCCAGCAGCACCACAAAGAAGTACTTGAAAGCCAACAGAGGTTTTTTCGCCATCGGCTCGTCGGCACTGAGCGGTGCAACCAATAGTGGGATACCCAGTGCTAAAAAAGCACCCAATACCATATGGCCAGCAGAGAAGTCGTTAAGCATCAACCAAACCAGCCACAGCATTAGGCTGTGAAAAGGCGTGGGCAGCCATTTGAGGCGTTTAGTACTCATTATTCACCCCCATAGGTAACTGAATGCCATGGTACAGCTGATTAGCTGCCTGTTCGGTCATTTCGGTAATGGGGCCACCAAACACCACTAGCAGTGGAAAACAGAGCAGCAGTAAGGCAATGGCAGCTTTCTTTTGTATTGCAACAGGTTCCGCTGGGCTTGGCGTACCTTGGTCGCGCCAGAATAGCGTGGTACCTGCACGTGCCAGTGTCACCAGCGAAATTAGACCTGCTATCAACAGTCCACTCCAAAACCAAGCAACATGGTCTTCAGCAACGGTTGATTTCAACAATAGTGCTTTGCCTACAAAGCCAGAAAATGGCGGCATACCAATGACTGCCAATGCAGCAATAAAAAAGCAGATACCAATAAAAGCTGGGTTAGCCATCTTACGAGCCGTTACAAACCTGTCTTCCGCTTTGCCTCGCATCTCGACGATAACACCTGCAATTAGGAAGAGAGCTCCGCCCACTAAGGTACTGTGGATCAGGTAATAGAGGGCGGCAGCCGTGGTCTGCTCAGTATTGAACGCCACTGCCATCAATAGCGTGCCAACAGAGACAATGATCAGGTTAGCGACCAAGGTGCGTAATCCTTGGCTCGCCAGAATGCCTAAGCAACCTAGCGCCAGCGTCATAAACGCCAGTGGCCACAACCAAGGTTGTGCCATGTTTGCCAACTCTCCGGCGTTTACGCCGAATATGACGCCATGGATGCGCCAAATACTGTAGATACCGACTTTGGTCATCACCGCAAAAAGGGCTGCCACTGCGGGGGTTGCTGCGCTGTAGGTACGAGGCAGCCAGAAATGCAGCGGTAACAGCGCTGCTTTTAAACCAAAGATCGCCAGTAGTAACAGGCCGCCCGCTTTGACCAAAGGTAGGTTCTCGGGAGACACATCTGAAACCGCACGTGCCATGTCAACGAAGTTGAGAGTGCCTAAGGTGCCATACAGGGTTCCCAGAGCAAACAGGAACAAGGTGGAGCCAATCAGATTGAGGAATACATAGTGCAGGTTCGCTTGAGTTCGTTGTTTACCACCGCCATGAATCATCAATGCATAGCTGGCGATAAGCAGGATCTCGAAGAAGACGAACATGTTAAAGGCGTCACCGGTCAAAAACGCACCGTTAATTCCCATAACCTGGAACATGAAAATAGGGTGGAAAAAGCTCCCTTTCACGTCGTCACCAGCACAGGCGTATAGGTGCGCGGCAAGAGCTAAAACACCCGTTAGCAGTACGATCATCACGGCCATGAGGTCAGCAATAAATGCAATACCAAAAGGCGCTTGCCAATTACCCAGCGCATAGACCTGGATGCCATCAGATTGCACTGTCAGCAGTAGCCACACCGTCGTCCCGATTGATAGCAGGTGAGCGATTATCACAGCGATTCGTTGGCGCCCCAACTGCCCTCGCAGCGGAGGAAGTAGTAACAAAATGGCGCTGATAAATGGGATCAGAACCGGTAGTACTGGGAGGTGATTCAGTAAGTTCATTTCACCTCCTTCTGGGCTAAGTTTCTCGTCAACGGATCTTGTGGCTCTTCACCATCAACATGGTCATTACCCATGTCTGCGCGGCCTCGCATCGCCAAAATGACTGCAAATGCCGTCATCGCAAAGCCAATTACAATGGCGGTCAGTACTAGTGCTTGTGGCAGCGGGTCAGCATATTGTTGAGACTGGCCAAGAATAACCGCGCCATCCAGAGTCAGGCCACCGCTGGCAAACAGAAACAGGTTAACGGCGTAGGAGCACATCAACAGCCCCATTACCAGCGTAAAGGTGTGGCCTCGGAGCATCATAAAGATGCCACAGGCTGTCATTAAGCCTACACAGGCAGCATATATCGCTTCCATTAGTGCTCCTCGTCCAGTCGTTCATTGGTGGTCAACTTGCCCAGATAGGCCAGTATCATCATGGTGGCGCCAACAACCGTCAGGTAAACACCCAGGTCGAAGATCATGGCGCTGGCCAGTTCGAACTTTCCTACCACAGGTAGGGTGAAGTAATCGAACCAACTGGTCAGGAACGGCCGTTCAAAGAACCAGCTGCCGACACCGCTTGCTACGGCGATCAGCAGGCCTACGGCGACGACGCCTTGGTAGTTGACGATTCTGACGCGCTTCATCATCCAGTCCACACCGTGAGCCAGATATTGCAGGATTAATGCTACGGCTGTTACCAATCCGGCAATAAAGCCGCCACCAGGCAGGTTATGTCCGCGGAGGAAGATATAAGCTGATACAAGCAAAGAGAGTGGTAACAGGCTTTGCGACACAACAGACAAAATCATTGGATGTTTATCTTTGGCCCAAGGGCGATTTGCCATGTCTTTGGTGGGCATGTATAGGGTCATGCCAGCCAGTAGTTTATAAATTCCCAACGCGGCAATACCGAGTACTGCGATTTCGCCCATAGTGTCAAAACCGCGGAAATCGACCAGGATGACATTTACAACATTGGTGCCACCACCACCACTCTTTGAGTTCTCCACAAAGAAGCTGGAGATGGAATCAAGTGGCCGGGTCAACAAGGCATAACAGATGGTACCCACGACACTGCCTATCAAAGCGGCAATGCTCAAGTCACGCACGATATGGCTAGGTGGGGTTCGATCCATCGGCGTTTGCTGCGGCAGGAAAAACAGTGCCAACAACAACAGAATAATGGTCACAACTTCTACCGACAGCTGAGTCAGAGCCAAATCGGGTGCCGAGAAGTAGGCAAAACCTACGGAAACAATCACGCCGACTAACGAAAGCATGAGTAGCGCCACGATCCGCTTGTGGCTCCAGATAACCGTCGCAATGGAACCGATCGCAATCAGTATCGCACCGGTTATGACCAGACTATTTGCGGGTGTGGTTTTTGCTCCTGTCGCGATATCAAGTGTTAGCAGTGGCATCCCGGCGAGAAACAGTGCAAACAGGATCAGTAGAAATGCGTAACGCTGAAAAGAGCCATTTTCCAGCTTCAAGAGCAGTCGACGAGACATCTGCATAATGTCTATCAGCGTGTTGTGAAACACGACTTTGGCGTCGACTTCAGGGAACTTAGACTGAAAACGGAACAAACTGCGTCGGTTGTAGTAGAGCGCACCACCACCAACAATCGCAGCGACACTCATCATCAGTGGAATGTTGATACCGTGCCAAAGCGACAGGCTGTATTCCGGCAGTGGCGCATTCAACACTGACAGTGATGCGGTATTGAGCAGTTCGCCCACAGTAAACGCGGGGAACATCCCCACCAACAAACAGATGCCAACCAATACCTCAACCGGCACACGCATATAGCGCGGCGGTTCGTGAGGTGTCTTTGGAATATCTTTGGGCTCACCATTAAAGAACACATCGTGAATAAAGCGCAGAGAGTAGGCGACTGCGAACGCGCCACCCAAAGTCGCAAGTACCGGCACTAACCAGGACAGCGCGCCCAATGTGCTTTGCTCAAGGGTTTCCGCGAAGAACATCTCTTTGGATAGGAAGCCGTTTAACAGGGGGACGCCCGCCATGGATGCAGCCGCCACCATTGCCAATGTGGCGGTGATAGGCATGTATTTCCACAAGCCATTAATTAAGCGCATATCCCGCGAACCACATTCATGGTCGATGATGCCCGCCGCCATAAACAGCGAAGCTTTAAATACCGCATGGTTGATGATGTGGAACACCGCGGCAATCGCGGCTAGCTCAGTATTCAAGCCGAACAGTAGGGTGATAAGTCCGAGATGACTGATAGTTGAATAAGCCAGTAGCCCCTTTAAGTCGTGTTTAAAGACGGCAATATATGCCCCTACTAGCAGGGTTGTCAGGCCGGTGAGAGTGACCAAAAGGAACCAAAGTTCCGTGTCAGCCAGTACAGGATAAAAACGTGCAAGCAGGAATACACCGGCTTTCACCATGGTGGCCGAGTGCAGATAAGCACTCACTGGCGTGGGTGCTGCCATAGCATGTGGCAGCCAGAAGTGGAATGGGAACTGGGCCGATTTAGTAAAGGCACCCAGTAGCATCAGTCCCAATATCACAGGGTACAGCTCATGTTGTCGAATTAAGTCACCGCTATTGAGCACGGTGGTTAGCTCGTAGCTTCCAACCACGTTCCCAATCAACAACAAACCTGCGAGTAGCGCTAGACCGCCCGCTCCCGTGATGGCCAACGCCATCCGTGCACCTTTTCGTGCTTCACTCTTATGGCCCCAATAGCTGATAAGCAGGAAAGAGCTGACACTAGTGAGCTCCCAAAAGAACCACAATTGAATCAGGTTGTTGGAGAGCACCACACCGAGCATGGCGGTCATAAATAGGATCAGGTAGCTGTAGAATCTCCCTGCGGCTTCTTTTGCCGACAGGTAGTACCTGGCATAGAGGATCACCAACAGGCCAATACCCAAGATGAGAAGGCTGAATAGCAAGCCCAAACCATCCAGATGAAATGCCAAATCAAGGCCCAAGCTAGGGATCCAACTGAGACTTGCGGTGACGGAGTCGCCATCGAACACGGTTGGCGCCATTGCCAATACCAGCATCAATGCTATGGCAGGCAATATGGCCGTGGCTGTTGCCAAGGCACTGCGACTCCAACGCTCGGTAAAGAGCGGCACTAAAGTGCCCAGCAGAGGCAATAATGGAACCAGGAACAGACTCATAAATGATCGGTGCTCCAATACAAATGCGAATAAAAATTTTTAACCATAATAGTTAGTTAGATAGCGCCATGCTAGAGCTCATATCAGTGTAGTTGGTCAGAATGACGATTTATCTTATCCAAGGGAAAAAGCTAACTCATTGTTTTATCAACATCCTGATAAGGTTTTCGATATGAACCCTGTAAAGGGCTAAAGTTCGCTAAAAGTGAACCTAACAGTCAACAACTATGACGAAAAACAAGAACATTGCCGCTATCTTCGAAAATGGTTGACAGGCTATTGGTATATTAGTGTCCTGTTTCTACCTTTGCTCGATCAAAACGAATCACTGAGCAGGCAGTGGCAGTTGACCTTCAACGATAAACGCTTCCAGCAGATAGCAGCTTATCTCTGGCATATCAAACTGATTCGGCGTGCTGTGAAACTGCACGCGCTGCCCATCAACGAAACAGATCATAGGCCACTGGCTGCAGGGCGAGGTTTCTGAAAATACCTGACCAGTCAGCAGAGCAATATTACGTCCCTTTGCCGGGTCTCTGGCAGAGGTATAAATAATAGCTTCTGCCCCTTGCTCTCTTGCTTCAGCTCCCAGTCTTTGGGTGTGAAGATAATTACCGGGGTGGGTCCAATCTGGTTGCCGCGCTAAATAAGGTTCTGACGTTAAATTGATAACTTTGTCAGAGGCGAAAGTGGCGGTAAATGCTGAGTGTTGTGAGCGAATAGGGTTTGGGGGCGGCACCTCCATACTATGCCAGAACAGCAGCCGATAATAAGCGGTCTCAGCTTGGGCTGTGGTTGCTTGCAGGGCACCATAAAACAGGCTGGGTTCAAATTTTGTTCCGAAACGAGAGCCCCAGTTCAGCGGCGGATACCTAAATGAGGTGGCTAGCAGGTAATGCAAGTGGCGGGCATGTTCCGGGATCGGCGGTTTTGCCTCTTCCAGGAGCTGTTCAAGAAGGTGTTGCTCTTCCAGATCATCAACCAGGTGTGTGGTGGCGATCTGTTGCTGGCTTTCGACGATCCTTATCAATTTGCCGCTGGCACTCACCAGCGACAACTCCTCAGGGTTTTTCATCCACGCCCTCGCATAGCATCAAGAAACTCAGTTACCTGCACCAGCCCCTGCACATTTTTAATTGCTTCGGCCGGTGTTGCTGACAGCATGTGATTAGGCGTATTCATAAAGTGCTGCATATTGGCCACATCACCTCCCATCAGAGCATATAAGCTTCGATAACATCTGATCAGAAGCGCAGAGAGCTGACCAGGCTTACTTTCAATGCTGATACCGCTACGGCTGATCGCACTGCGATCTTTGCCTATTACCGTAGACAGATCTGATTGAGACAGACCCAGCTGCTTGGCTGCGTTCTTTACCGCTTTGGCAAGTACATGATCAGGAGACGCATTGGCGATAGCTGACATGGGGAACTCCTTTGTTGCATATGCACATTATTGCTTATAATCGTGCAAAAGCAACTTTAATCATGTCGCCAGTCTTGGAAAAATTGCTGAATGTTGATGCTGAGTATCTCACCGCCCTTAGCATCCAAGAACAGCTCCACTTTGCCTTGCTCTATTCGCTGAGTCTGGCCCGTAAAAAGTGAGGTTGCATCCCCGTCGGTAACCAAGGGGAACAGATCTACAAGCAGCTGCCTGGATTCAACATCATTTCGGTTAATGCCAGATATGATCAGGCTGTGCTGGTCGATTCGTGCAAACAGATAGCAATCCTGCTCTGCCATTAGCGGCAGAAAACCGCCCTGGCGCAAAGCGGGGTGTGCTAAACGCAGCCGGATCATTTGTTGGTAATAACCATACCAAGGGTTTTCCGTGTGATAGACGCCTGATTCAACCTCGAGTTCAGACCAGGGCAGAGTGCGTCGACCAGTGATCTCATTGTCTGCTGAAAGGCCCAGTTCATCACCGTAAAGAAGACAGGGCATGCCGGGGTAGGTAAACAGCATCTGTATTCCCAATTTTACTTTGCTCTCATCATGGCCGCATAACGAAATAAAGCGGGCGGTGTCGGTACCATTGAGCAGGTTTAGCTGGCTAAGCTGATGATTGATACTGTTTTGCATCCGGCTCAATTTCAGCCAGGTTTCCATATCTGATGCGTCGGTAGTTATCTGCTCGCCCGCTACATCTTTGCCGGTAAGAAATGCCCACAGGGGCAGGGTGAATCCAAAGTAATTCATTACCCCGTCTTCGGCGCCACTCTGCAGCCATGCGGATGCGTCCCCCCAATGTTCGCCAATCAAGCAAGCGTCTGGTTTGTTATGACGAATGGCGTCTCCCATGGCTTTGACCAGTTCTGCATTGCCCTCTGCACTCTCGCCACGACCTATCATTTGAGCCACATCCAACCGCCAGCCATCAATTTCGTAAGGTGGTTTTAACCAACGGATAAGGGCGCTGCCCTGTTGACGAAAGATGAGATCGCATAACTTATCACTATGGTAATTGAGAACCGGTAGTGAGCGATGACCTTTCCAATCGACATAACTTTCCGCTTCATCGCTGTGGAAGGTATAGAACTCTCTGAATAGAGAGGTTGGCGATTGGTAAGCGCCGTTTGTGGGATGTTTGCCCCAGCGGTTAAACCAAGGATGATTGTCCCCAGTATGGTTTACGACAGCGTCCAGCATGATCTTCATGCCTCGCTGATGAAGCGACTCACAAAGGCTTGCAAATGCACCATTGCCACCCAGGTGAGGGGCAACCGTGTCGTAAGAGTCTGGGTTGTACTTGTGTACGCTTGCGCTGGTAAATATGGGATTTAGCGAGAGTGCCGTGATCCCCATTTGCTGCAGGTAATCCAGCCTATCTTCGATACCCTTTAAATCACCCCCATAAAACTCCAACCCGGGACGATTCTGACCTGGAACATGCTCCCAGGGTAGCGCTTTGACCGGAAGCCCCTGGTACTCAAACTCACCGCTTTTGACATTGGTCTCCGGATCGCCACAGGCAAAGCGATCAGGGAAGATCTGATACCAGACCTGCTCTCTCATCCAATGAGCTGGCCCAGCGTTATGCAGGTACCTGAATTGCAGTTGTCTTGCCGGCGGGTGCGGCGTCTCGCCAGCCGCAGAAAGCCAAACTAGCCGGCTTCCTTGCAGGCATTTGAAGCTGTATAGGTTGAGTGAAGCGGCCGGGTTCAGAGGTAACAAACCATGCCATAAGGTACCGTTTGGCAAGGACTTAGGAGATAGTTCCACAAGGTACTCTTCGTTATTGGGCTCTGCGCGGAGCCAAACTTTCGACAAGACCTGACGACTAAAAAGGCGAATGATGGCCTGGTCGATATCAGTTTCAACGAATGGGGCAATTTCTACGTGCAGCAGTGATGGGAGCATGGGATATCTACCTACGTAATCGTCTCACTCCGAATGCTATTGCGGTTCACAGGGCGGATCTTCCACCCTTGGGGTGGAAGATCTGTTTGCAGCGGGTCAATAAGTTGAAGCTGACTGCTGTCGACTTAGTCTGACTGCCTCCGCTTTAGCTTCGGCGCGATTATTCAGATCGAGTTTGTTGTAGATGTGGTTGATGTGGCTTTTGACCGTCGACAGTGCGACGTGCATCTGTGCGGCAATCTGATCATTGCTGTAGCCTTTCCCGATACCCTGCAGCACCCGCCACTCTTTCTTTGTCAGTCTGGGATCCGGAGAGGACAAAGTCTTGGCTACCTTGATGGCTGGCACTTGCGATAAAAGAGAGTTCAGTCTGGAAAAAGCGTCTAATACAGAAGGGGTAGCGGCAAAGTCGGACGGAATTTTTTGCCATCGGTTGGCATAGGATGGGCCTAACACCAAGGCATCCCAGAGATAGCCACCTTTCAGCCATTGACCTAGTTGGGCACAACAAGTTTTATCGTTTTCTGGCTTGCTCAGTTGCACCATCCAAGTCAGTTGTTGTGCGAGGAGTGTGGCCCCTTTTTGCTGCCAATAACTAGCTTGAGACTCAACGCTGCCAGGCAGCTGGTGGTTGGATAGCAGGCAATGTCTGACAAAAAGCAGATTGTCATAGCCATCATGAAGATCAACCGGCTGTTTGTGCCAGCTGAGCCACTTCTTCAGTCTCGCCAGGCCTTCCGTATCGCCCTGCCAGTGATAAGCCATTTGCAGTGCACTGTGAGCACGAAAACGCCAACGCCTGCAGGTAAAATCCTGACTTAATCGTTGCTCCATTTTTTCTATCAGATCCTGGCAGGGCTCACCTTGTAGCACGGCTAATACCAAGGCCCAGGTCTGGTTTGCAAACAGCCAATAGTCTCCACGGGGCTTTTGTGTCTTGTTGGCGCTGGCTAGCAGGTTCCTGGCATCTGCCAGTTGCCCCTGTCGGATGGCTAACTCCAACCGGGTTCTTACGATGGCGTCAAAGGTAAAATCGTCGATTAAGTTGTGCTGAGTCGCCAGTGTATCCGCCTGTTCGGCGAATCGATTGGCGCTGGCCATATCCGCTTTCAGCATGGCGGCATTGGATTGTCGGATGCTGGCTGCCAGTGCGATATGAAATTGTCGTTCGGTAATCGCCAGGGGCGCGACATCTCGAAGCTGTTTATGTGCCGATCCAATGTCACCCAGCCACATCAGAGACATCGCTCGGGTAAACATGGCGGACATAAGGTCATGGGGGGAGGTTAAATCTTGCAGCGCTTGTTCAGAAAGGCTCAGTGCCTCTTCAAGCAGATCAAATTGATAAACCGTTTCCGCTTGCAGCGCGGTTAAGCGTGCCAGTTGCAGAGGTTGCCAGGTCAGGGTATCCAACTGTTTTTGCCACTGATTACTGGCGCCGCTATCTTTCTCTCCCTCCAGAATCAGCCAGCCTTGCAGCAGGGCAATTTCTGGGTTGTTTTTACGCTGCCTTTCCGACAAAAGAGAGAGTAAATCGCTTAGCTCACTGTAGCGGGCATGATGAAACGCATCCCATCCAAACTTCAGCAGCCACTCTTGCGCCATCACTGGGCTATTAAGCTCCCGCACAATCTGGGCGGACATCTTGCGGTCGCTCTCTTTCATCAGGGCTCTGCATGCTGCATGCAGGGAAAGAGTCAGTCGTTCAGGTGAATGCTTTGCGAGATAGTGTTTATAGGTTTGCCTGAAGAACGGCACAAAACAGAAGCGGTCTGCTTGTTTGTATAAAAAGAGTTGCTGTTGCAGCAGTGCGTTTAATTGGTATTGCAGCTCCGTTCTGGGAAACAATGAATAGGCTGTTTCTAACTTGAATTCTGGCAGTGAGATTAAGCCAAGCAGCAGCTCTTTAAGGTCATGACTCAGCGGTTCAATGTTTTCCTGTACCAGATAGTCCGCCAGATTAATGCCCAAAAGCGTGAGTGATTCAGGTGTTAACTGGTCACCTGCAGTCAGGCGCCTATGCAGCATTCGCCAAGGGGCAGGCCATCCCTGCAATGCGGTTTGGTATTGCGCTATCTGTTCAGGATTTAGCTGGTTTGGTAAGTCCGCCAGCAGCTGCTGAAGCTGTTTGTCTTTTAGTTCCAATGACAGCCGCGTTATCCAACGTACCTGACCACTCATTTCATAGGCGGCTAGCAATTCACTATGGTGATGGTGTGATGCTATGACGGAAGTGAGTAGGGGGTGTTCTAGCAGCAGTTTGATTAGCTCGATAGCGTGTTTATCAATGTGGTGCAGGTTATCAATGACCAGGAGTGTAGGCTTTTTCAGTTGCTTTAGTTGGTTTTGAAGCAGTGTCAGCAATCGGTCGACCGAAACACCAGAAAGCTCCTCAGCTGAGTAATCGCCAGTCAAGTCCAGGGTTTCGACCAGTTTGCAGAATAGGGCGACTGGTGAGTTTTGCTCAGGTTGGAGAGTAAGCCAGAATTTATCGCCAGTGTGTTGCTGATACCAGTGTTGCGCCAGGCATGTTTTTCCGTACCCGGTTGGTGCCTGCAAAACAACCAATCGCTCTTTGGGTTTTTTATCCAGTCCTTTGGGCGGCTGCCATAAAGAGTCTTGGTGCACTTGGTCCATGGTCTCCATATTTGGTTACGTCCTGCTTAGATCCCGGCGTGATAAAATTCCACCCTCAGGGTGGAAGCTGATAGCGGCCTTGGTCATTACTATGCCCACATCGGGTCTAACAAGACCATGGTAAATATCAAAAAACGATAATCTAAAGGAGTCAGCATGGATCGTGAAGCCCAACGCAGACAATCGCAGCTTGATTTTGTTGCTTCTGGCCAGGATATTCTGGTCGGAAGTGAAACTTTGTTGCCATTGCCACTTTCAGAGTTAAGTCAGACCAATAAGGATTCGGACTACGTCATCGAAACCTTTGCTGGTGGTTTAACAGCCCATGTTTACCGTATTCGTGTGAACGGTCAGGACTGGAATCTCAAGTTAAAGCGTGAACAGAGTCTGGTTAAAAACGTTGATGGACAGACTTCGTTTCTGAATGAAGTACAGCGGAGACGCGATTTCCAGTCTTTGAAAGACAAGCCAACAACAGCCGAAGCTTTTTCTCATGTGGTACCCACGGCATATGCCTCCTTCCAGGAAGGGGTGATGCTGTCGCCTTGGCTTGAGGGCGAAGTGCTAGATGAGTTCAATGAGTCGGTACTCACTCAGATCTTCGATACTGTTGTGAACTTCGAATTGAATGGCTTTATCGAGTGGGACTTGTGTCCGGGCAATATCATTTATGACGGCGAGCAGATCAGCCTGTTTGATTTTGGGTATTGTTACACCTTTAATCCTCTTACTGAGTTCAATAGCAACGGACAGTCTGCACCACTTTTCCACAGCGTTGAGCGCCTGGAAACCCGAAATTTCTTTGGGTATCTCCTCAAAAAAGAACAGGAATGGTCTCACAAAGAGATACTGACCTTGTTTGAGCTGGAAAAACGATTGGCGCTGCAGGCTTACGAGTACAAGTACTCTGCGCTGCATAAAGCCGGAGCGGAGCAGAGCGTGCTCAGCTGGGTCGATCAGTACATCAAACGTTGGCGCAAGGCTTTGTCCACACCTGCGGGTCTTGAAGACCTGTTTCTGGTTGAAAGCTTCCGCTCACATCTATTGGACGTACACGATGATTTGAGTGGCCAATCTTGTACGCCAATGACGCTTAAAAGAGTGGACCGTCTTGAAGAGGTGTTGAGCGATCATTTTGGTGCCCTAAAAGCACTGGATGGTTTGTTTTTTGGTGATGAAAATCTGACTCAGTCTGAGCTGTTGACGCGCACAAAAAAACAGAAAAAAGAAGCTGTGCGATTCCAACTCGCATAATAACCACAAAGTTACGATGCCTATTGTTCAGTTCATCTACACTGAGTGTAGTTAGCTGCAGCTCTTGAGGCGTTGGATGAAGTTCTTGTGGTTGGGCTTGCTGTTGCTGTTTACCTTCGATGTTGCGGCAAAGCAAGCCCGTGTAGCCTTGATATTGATGGGGCAAACCCATGAATACTGGCATGCATTGCGGGCGGGTGCCAATGACGTCGCAAAACGGCAAGAGTTGCAGTTGCTGAATATGGATCCCCTGTACGAAAACCAATCCGACAGCCAGGAGGGATTGGTTTACCGTGCTGTTGAGATGGGAGTTGATGGTATTGTCATTGCACCTAGCGACAGCCTGATGCTGCAGGAGTCATTGAAGTATGCCATGGAGAAGGACGTTCAGGTTGTTCTTGTTGACTCTGGCTTATCTATCAATAGTGATATCCCTGTGATTGCCACAGATAACTTCGCTGCCGGGCAAGAGATGGCTAAGTTAATCAAATCTGAGAATGTCGCTGGTGGTAAAGTAGTGATATTAGGCCTGCCAACAAAAGTGGCATCGACCTTGGCCAGGGTGGAAGGTCTGGTCTCGGAACTAAAGGGGCATGCCACAATCGCAAGGCACCACTTAGATTTGCTTTCGATAGGGGAAGCCTTTCGTGTTCTCGAGCAAATTGAATCAGACCTTTTAACTGCTGACGTGGTGTTTGCCTGTAATGAAAGTTCGACTAAGGCAATGCTTAGTTGGTACGACTCTCGCCCCAATGTGACTCCCAAATTGTATGGATTTGATATGGCCCCAACCATATTGGCAGCCCTAAAATCTAGAGAGTTAAACGCGGTCGCTGTGCAGGATCCCTATACAATGGGAGAGAAAGCTGTGACACATCTGCATTCTATGCTGCACCCACACCCCCACGGGCAGGAGCTGAAACTAGAAGGGATGAGTCCACCTTTCTATCTGGTCACTCCAAAACTGCTTGAATCGCAGAGCTACGACAAGCGTCTTAGCCGTTACCTCAAGACGACACATTAAACTTTTTCCTCCTTTGAAATGGTGCTCATCTCAGTGAGTGACTTTTTGTCGAGTAGTCTGGAAATCATGCTACATTCAGCCTTCATTTTTCAGCAGGTTGCTTTTTTGTCGTGAAGATTATCTCTAAACCTATTCCGACCAATGTAATCACCGGTTTCTTAGGCGTGGGCAAAACATCCACTATTTTGTCGCTATTGGCAAAGAAACCTGCAAATGAACGCTGGGCTGTGCTGGTCAATGAGTTTGGTGAAGTAGGGATCGACAAATCCTTAATGGCGTCATCTCAGTCGCAACAGGAGATCGCGATAAAAGAAGTGCCTGGCGGTTGCATGTGTTGTACCTCAGGGGTGCCCATGCATGTGGCATTGACGCAGCTGATACGGCAGCAAAAGCCAGATCGTCTGCTTATTGAACCGAGCGGCTTGGGGCACCCCAAAGAGGTATTGCAGTCACTCACCAGCGATCTGTTCAAAGGGGTACTGGAGTTACGAGCAACGGTAACCTTGGTCGACCCACGCCATCTCGACGATGAAAGGTATCGAACCCATGATACCTATATCCAACAACTGCTTGTTGCTGATCGTGTGATTGCAAACAAGATGGATCTGGCACCTGAAGGTAGCATTTCAAAGTTAGCTGGCTACCTGGCAGAAATTGGAAACCCTGCAAAGTCGGTCAGTGAGGCTATCCAGGGGGAAGTTAAATTGGGATGGCTTGAACCGATGGCTACCGCCTTGTCGGTTGAGGAAAGCTCCGCCCCATTGATTGGTCAACAAACAAGCAGTCCAACCCCTGAGATTGATGAGAGCAATAGCGAGCTTGAGGTAAATAGCAATGCTTTTACCCGTGAGGAGCTCGAATCTGACGGTTTTTTCAGTGTTTCATGGCGTCTGCCTGAAACATGGCAGTTTGGCTACGCCGAGTTTTTCGGCTGGTTGAATCAGTTGGCAGTAGAGAGAGTGAAAGGCGTTATTAATACCAGCAAGGGCTTGTATGCATTTAATGGTGTTAAAGGCGTAATCACCAGTTGCCCTGTAACGCAAACATTGCCTACGGCATTGGTGTTGATTGACGATAAGGCGATTGAACTAGAGCGTGTCGAACAATCGCTTATATCGTTGTCAAAGTAGCCGCTACACTCGCTAAGTTTCCGCAGAAGAACTGAGCGTGATAACTCTCTGGTTACTGCTGCCGCGCCAGGCTAGCTGAGGTGATTTCATAGTTTGTTCAAATTTACCATCCACCAATACGTCCAGATGCTGAACAACTGCTTGCTGCTCTGAACTGAGTTGTTCGTAGGTGTAACCCGTCCAACACCAGATATCTTTGTCTGGGCACTCTCTTTTTACTCGTTCAACCAAGCTCAGTACGGCTAAGAGGTTATGCGGGTGAAGCGGATCTCCACCCGATAGACTGAGCCCCTGACGTTTAATGCGTTGGTCAGTCAGATCCGAAATGATTTTATCTTCCAGCGCTTGAGTAAAGGTGTGGCCGCTGTCGAGGCGCCAAGTATTCTGGTTATAACAGCCTTTGCACTGATGTTCGCACCCTGAAACGAACAGGGTGCAGCGGGTGCCGGGTCCATTGACCACATCAATGGGGTGATAGGCCTGATAGTACATTAGAGGTGCTTAACCCGGCGCTTAACTTCTTCCTGCTTGCCCGCGTTAAACGGTCTGGCATCTGGGCTGCCCAGGTAGCCACAGACTCGCCGAGTCACCGAGACTTTAGCTGGGTCATGGTTGCCGCAGTTAGGGCAGGTAAAACCTTTGCTGGTGCAGTCAAATTCGCCCTGGTAGTTACATTCGTAACACTCATCGATAGGCGTATTCGTCCCGTAATAGGGCACGCGCTCGTAGCTGTAATCCCAAACATCTTCCAGCGCTTTGAGATTGTGCTGAATATTCGGATATTCGCCATAACAAATAAAGCCGCCGCTACTTATCGCCGGGTAGGCCATTTCAAAATCCAGCTTGTCGAACGGATTTACCTTTTTCTCAACATCCAGATGGAAGCTGTTGGTGTAGTAGCCCTTGTCAGTGACGCCATCGATCACGCCGTAACTGATGGTGTCCAGTCGACAGAAGCGACTACACAGATTTTCACTCGGTGTAGCATACAGGCTGAAACCAAACCCGGTTTCACGCTTCCAACGTTCGGTCGCCAACCTTAAGTGGGCAACAATCGCCTGAGCTTTTTGCTGGCGGGTGTTATCGTCAAATAGATGGTCATCAGCGCCAAACAGGGCATTGACGGTTTCATGCAAACCGATATAACCCAGCGAAATCGACGCGCGACCATTCTTAAACAGCTGGATCACGTCATCATCAGCCTTCAGCCTGACGCCGCATGCACCTTCCATGTAAAGGATTGGGGCGACGCGTGCTTTTACGCCTTCCAATCGCGCAATACGGGAGTCCAGCGCTTTTTTGGCGAGTAGCAGTCTGTCGTCCAGTAGTCGGTAGAACAGGGTCTCATCACCCTGAGCCTCCAGTGCTAAACGAGGCAAGTTGAGGCTCACTACACCAAGGTTGTTGCGTCCGTCATGTACCTCTTCGCCTTGCTCTTCATATTGGCCAAGGAAGCTCCGGCACCCCATGGGTGTCTTAAATGACCCAGTGACATTGACAACCTGCTCATAGTTGAGGATATCTGGGTACATGCGCTTACTGGCACATTCCAGCGCCAAATGTTTGATGTCGTAGTTGGGGTCGTCCGCCAATCGGTTTAAGCCCTGCTTAATTACGAAAACCAGTTTGGGGAAAACGGCTGTTTTTTTGTTTCGCCCTAAACCGGCAATGCGGTTTTTCAATATAGCCGTTTGGATCAGGCGCGCTTCCCAGCTGTCGCCCAATCCAAAACCAAAGGTCACAAATGGGGTTTGGCCATTGGCGGTATGCAGCGTATTTACTTCGTATTCCAACGACTGAAACGCATCAAAACACTCTTTTTCAGTCAGTTGCCTAGCATAGGCTTCTGCGTTATCGATTTTCCACTCGTTGGCGATGGCCAAGTGTTTTTCATAACTGGCAGTGACATATGGACTGAGTACTTCATCGATGCGGTTAACTGTGGTGCCACCGTAAATATGTGAGGCAACCTGAGCGATGATCTGGGCAGTGACCGCCGTAGCTGTAGCGATGGACTTAGGCGTATCGATTTCGGCATTGCCCATCTTAAAGCCGTTTTCCAGCATGCCCTTCAGGTCAATCAGCATGCAGTTGAACATGGGGAAGAAGGGTGCGTAATCGAGGTCGTGGTAATGCAGCTCGCCTTTGTCGTGTGCCGAAACAACATCCTTCGGCAGAATATGGCGACGGGCATAATGTTTAGCAACAATGCCTGCCAGCAGATCCCGCTGGGTAGGGATAACCTTGCTGTCTTTATTGGCGTTTTCATTGAGCAGGTTTAGGTCGCTCTGCTCCATTAAACCACGGATCTCCTGGTTTAATTGGCTGGCTTTTTCTCGGGCCAGGTCACGGTCGTGACGATATTCGATGTACGCTCGTGCAACGGCCTTTTGTTCACTCGCCATCAGACAATCTTCGACTGCCTGTTGGATCTCATCGATATGAAGGTCGATGTTGTTGGAAAGTCGACTGATCGCTTGCTCTGTGACTTTTTCAGCAAGTTCGCTTGAGCCAATACCCACGACCTGACAGGCACTTTGTACCGCGCTTTGAATTCGTTTGGGGTTAAAGGGCGCGCGACTTCCATCTCGCTTGATCACGACTTGCTGCATTGGTCTCTCCAGAGCTTAATTAGTTTTGTTATTGAGAGCCGTCTGGGAGTTTGTGGGGTAGGGCATGCAGACATATCTGCGCTGTCGTCGCAGATAGAGATACTTGCATGGCTGGTACACCCCGCCCAGCGTGGCTCGCTCTGATCCCGGCAGGTCTCCTGGCTTCTGGTATCGGAATTGACTGCCGCCTTCCCAGCCCTGATATAGTTCTGAGCCAGTGACGTTGCCTGATTGAAACAGGCATGAGGATGCAGTTTTCCTACCAGTTACAGTTACGGGGGTAGCTTCGGCTTGGCACCGAATTCCCTATTATCCACCTGCAAACGTTGTTAGTGCAGCTTTGGACCGAAATCCTATATATAGTGGCATCTATTTTTTGCTGGCACTAGATGAGGTGTTTGGGTAAGTAGGGCTTCTTTGATTCAAGACAAAAATGCGGAAGGTGTTTTAATAACTGCATGAAAGTGTGATGTTGAATGCAACTCAACAGCCTTCTTGATTGTTTGGCACTAATCACCCAATGCGATCTCGTGAAATCTGGCAGGTAGCGCTCGCGACTGCTTCGCGGGTCTGTGTTACCTTGCTATCCGTTTCTGACGTAACTAACTGTCTGGTGACCACTCATGCCTTTAAAAAAATCCTATCGAGTCATTACCGCGAGTGTTTTAGCGCTATCTTCCACACTAGCGTTAGCCAGTGAGCCCCCGTTGGTTTCAGTCGCCAGTCAGGATGCGTTTTTTGAAAATCTAAGCAAGCACTGCGGAAAGGCGTATCAAGGTAAAATCACCCTGGATAACGACCCAAGTGACGCCTTTACAGATAAACAGCTGGTGATGCATGTAAGGCGTTGCAGTGACGCACAGCTGCAAATACCTTTTCATGTAGGTGATGATCATTCTCGCACCTGGATCCTGACCAAAACTGGCTCAGGTATTTCTCTTAAGCATGATCATCGCCATAAAGATGGCAGCCATGATGAGCTGACAATGTATGGTGGCCATACACTGGATGCTGGCTGGCCTCAGGTGCAGTCCTTTCCTGCCGATCAACCCACTAAAGAGATGTTTGTAGCCGCAGGCATTCCCCAATCCAACGGCAACATGTGGCAGATGTATATTTATCCCGAAAAATTTACCTACCGACTGGTGAGAGAGGGGAGAGAATTCAGAGTGGATTTTGATCTGACTAAGTCGATCACGCCACCAAAGGCGCCTTGGGGGTATGAGGATTAGTTCATAGCCTTGGCTGTATGTTGTTTCTGTCTGCGTATGCATAGCCTTCGATGACATAAACAAAAGGCCGCGAATGCGGCCTTTGTGCAGTGATTATAGATTAGTGAGTTAAGTCCTCTGTGTGAATTATTTCACTTGGTTTGGCTGGTGGTAGCGAGTCAAGCTTTGGCCTATTGGCAGCCTTTGCAGCAATTTTTTCTAAGTTTTCAGAAAAACTTGAGATTGGTGTACTCGGTATGAACTCAGCTACCCAAACGGAAGTTCTAATCGGTTCACTTGAAAACTTCGGTACTGATTCTGCGTAAAGCGCATTCGCGGTCAAAACATTTTCAGCAAGGTCCGTAAAATTGTTAAAACCATGAAAATACTCCAGCGTAAGGTTCGCGCGCACATTTGTTATCAAATCTGCAAGTTCGTCAATTTCAGGTGTCAGCTGAAACAGAGGAATTGACTCATTGTTTGCGGGACCATATAGCAACCAAGAAATCGTTGAGGCTCTCGGATGATTAACTTCATAGGTTAGTTGGACAAACTCTGTATTGGGCGCAAAGCTCAATTGAGATTGGTAGTAAATGCCGCTCTCATCAGCGCCTACAAGAGTCACCACCTCATTTTGGAATGATTCGGTACTGCATTCTGCATCAGTCAGGGGTTGTGAAAATGCCGAACGAGATGGGAATATGATATTGCCATCCTGAGTGCGGTAACTCTGAAAATCACAGTAGTGGTAGTACACTTCGTCTGACCTAGGTTCATCAGGAAGGTAGACAGGTGAAAAATTGAAGTCATTTCTTTGACTATATACGATACTTCGGTCTTTTGAGTGAAGCCTTACATATTGGTCGGGAGAGAGCATAAACTCGCTAGCAGTTGTTGCTTTTCGGGTAAGGTGAACATAGACGTCCTCCTTGTTTCCTTTTACAACATCAAATTGTCCGAACAGATAACCTGAGTTATCTGCAAGGCGTGCCTTTACTGAAACTTGTGCGGGCTCATCGTAATCGTTTAGACAAAAAGACTGCGTTGTGAGCCAACTGTAATCATCCAAGTAGACAGGGGATGCGTCACTGCCATTAACCGTTCCTTCTGCGAGTATTGGCTCGTCGGCAGTAATAGTAATGCCAAACCCTAAGTTATGGCAGTCACAGTTCCCAGCGTCTTCACGGTAAGTTGTAAATGTTCTGTCTTTCGCCGGGTAGCTTTCAAATGATCGAATTTGTAATTCGTCATAGCCACTAAGAGCCGAAACTTTTTCCATCACAACGCTGTATGTCAACTGAGTTAAGTCAGTTTCAACGATGATCTTCCCATCTGCATCAGCATTGATAATCTGTTCTGCCGAGCCATCTTTGTTGTGAATAACAAGTTGGCTGTTGGGGTTTGGTAGCGTCTCTCCACAGGCGTTTTCATATAGGCTGGTGACGGTAAAACTTTTGGCTGTACCTCCACCAGCGCTGCTGCCTGAGCCTCCACCGCCACCACAAGCTGATAGGCCAGTTGCTAATAAAGCGATAACCAATCCATTGATTTTCATAACTACTCTCTACTGCACAATGAAAAATGATCCTGGAACGAGTGGTGCTTGGTTCAGAAACAGGAATGGCGTAAGCACTTGATATGATTTTGCATCCTTGCCTGAGGGCAGCAAACACTTTCCATGGTTTGAAAGTTAGAAGGTACTAAAGCATTCATTTTGGTTCAAGCTGCACAAGCAGTTCGCAAGCTTAGTTTTTGCCCTAGATCATGGGGGCAGGTGGAGTCTGGATCTTGGCAGTAGTTGTCGAAACATGCAGCTTGTTTGATTATGCGATTCGACATGATGTTTCGAACTGAGTACAACCTTCAGCAAATAACCAATTGTTTAGCATCATATAAATTTCATTTTCAATATGTTCTTATAAATCACAGTCACAATGACGTGACCTGATTTTTTAATGCGTAAATCACCCGTTGTTTGTATGAAGTAAGGGATTGTTTATGGGAGACAGCGAAGCCAGGCCTCAATGGATCGGAGCCACTGTTCGATGGGGCTTTATCCTATCAGTATGTCTCTTAGCCACTTTCGCAATTCGGGCAAGTTTGGCTCATGGCGAGCGGTGGGTCGGCGCAGTGTTGGTGGTCTTTGCGCTGGCGACGATTTGGGCATTTGGCTTCCGCAATGGCCAGGCCTATAGGCTTCTTTATCCTGCGCTGGCGGTGTTTTTGTTTTGTGTGGTGTTGCCACTTGGCAAAAACATAGCTGTTTCTTTTAGCAATGCCTCTGAAGATCATTTGCTCTCGTTTTCTGAGGCTAAGAAGCATATTCTTGACCGGACTTATGTCGCTTCACCAGAGGACAGTCTTCGCTTTGTTCTCTATCCAGATGGAGAGCTCTTTAGGTTATTTGTCTCGTCTCCGACAACGCCTAACCTCCTATATCAAACTGCTCCCCTTGATATTGCGAATGCAAACTATGTTAGAACAAACCGTCTTTCTGTAGAGCAGTTGAAGTATGTGAATTCTCCTCTTGTACTCACGCCGATAGATGGACTTCCTGATGAAATTCCTGTGCCTTTAAGAGGAGTTATTTCGAGGAGACTTCACTTACAAGCACTTTCCTTTGTCCTGGCTGATGACCCAGAGATGCGAATCATGGTGATGGATGGGTTGCGCAAGCTCTCGTACAAAGTTCATCGCTTTTTATTGCCTGATACGATTCCAAGCCAAATGACAAAGAATAGAAGCAACATTGATTTGTTTCTATTTGACCAGAAACAAGATCGATATCTATTTGCTGACTTCGAGAAAGGCGAATACCGGTACCTTGAAGCAAATGGCACTCATAGTAGTGACTCTATTACTCCCGGTTTCAACGTTTATGTTGGATTGGACAACTATAAACGCTTTTTCAGTGATGAAAGTTTAGCCCTTGGTCAGGTCATGGTTTGGACCCTAGTTCATACCCTTGTCGTAGTGTCGGGCTCATTACTTCTTGGTGTCATGCTGGCATTCAGATTAAACCGACTACCCCAAAACCAACGTAATGTGCTATCGACCACCTTTTTGCTGCCTTTGATATGTCCTTTATCGGCTCTGGCTCTCACCGGTAAGGGGATCTTTAATCAAAACTTTGGAGAGCTAAATATGTTGTTGATCGGCCTGCTGGATATCAGGCCCGATTGGTTTACAACACCTATCTTGACCAAGACTATGGTTAGTATTATCGCAATAATTGCTATTTATCCTTGGTTTCTGCTTACGACACGCTGGCTGATGCAACTTGCGCCTGGCGAGCTAATGCAAGAGTGGCGCAACGGTCATCTCTCCAGAAACAGTGCTCGTTTTCTTTCCAGGCCGTTAATTCTAGTGGCTACTGTTGTGGCAATATTTGTCGGTACCAACTTATACCTCCCTCCACTTATAACAAATGGTGGCCCAGATATTATTGGCGCATCTGTTTCTGTGGGGACAACTGATCACCTAGGCTCTTTTTTGTTTCGGCTAGCATTTGAATACAGGTCTCTGTTTGGACTGGCGGCTGCCTTGGGGTGTTTGATTCTCCTGCTGTTTAGCATTCCAGCTATTTTTGTTGGGCATGCAGTTACTCGGTGGTTGGGTGAGTACAGAGGATCTGATGTTAAAGTCTTAAACAAGCTTGGAAGAGCAACTGAGAGTATAGATAGATGTGCCGCTAAGCCTAAACCTAAGCGCTATGCCTTTAGTTCTATATTCAGTTCTGCGGGCGTTTACTTGCTGGCTTTGCTGATTCTGTTTCCTTTCTTTGTATTGGTTTATGTCTCAATCCGTTATCAAAACTATGTTCCCACGGAGCGTATTGGCAACCTTTGGAATCCATTGCCGATTTGGGAGCACGTCTATTCGCTGAATCATTGGCAAATGGCTTTCGGGATGGAGTTCGTTGAGCCGGATGGGAGAATTACACCCCCACCATTTCCACTCGGTACATGGATTTGGAATGGCCTAAAGGTCGGATTGCTCTCTTCTCTACTAATCTCTTTGATTGCATTTGGGTCCGCATTTAGCCTGACTCAACTTAAGTCAAAGTACAGACATGCTCTGCTGGGAACTATGGTTGCGGTGGGTGCCTTGTCGGTGACTCCCTTTATTCCTGGTCTCTACTTACTGTTTGAAAAGTTCGAACAAGCGCTTCCTCTGATTGGGCTGAACTCCCACTTAGGTTTGATGGTTTCCTACTTACCACTATCACTACCGTTGGCTGCATTAACTTATTGGATAGGGCGAAGAAAGCTCATTGAAGCGACTGGTTTATTTAACGCTGGCGTTAAAATGAAATGGGAGCTGGTAATTCTCTTTATCGCTAGCTTCATTTTGTGTTTTTCAGAATCACCTCTGGCGAGTCTTCTCTTGCAAGATGTCGACCTGCTAACTCCCATGGTCGGCCTACAGCAATACCTCTATCCCTGTAATTATCTGTGGGGCGATTTTGCTGCAGCCGCATTAATCACGACAGTCCTGTATGCCTTGCCTCTGATCACCTTACTTGTGATGGTGGACCGTTGGATAAGAACGAAAGGTAATCGCGCAGCCGAGTAAAGTAGGGCCAAATGCTGGGTTAAATCATAGTGTGACTTAACCCAGCTCTTCCACCAATTGCTTTACCCAAGGTGCTCCGCGCTTGTTGTAGATAAGGTATATCTGCTCTTCGCATTGATAGGGGCAGTCGGTCACTTCCACTCGCTGCAGCTGCCACTCTCGCAATAAAAAGTCTGGCAAATAAGCGATGGCCAAACCGCTTTTTACCAGCTGGCCAAGGATTACGTAGTCATCGATCTGCCAGCCTATCTCGCGAGGAAACGCCTGTTCATTCCAACCATCGCAGCCAATACCGCGCCGCTCGCCACAGAAGGGCGAAGTAACGGGAGTGGCAAATGGATGCTGCAATAGGGTTTCTGCTGTCACCTGTAAGTTGTTGGCTTTTATCTGTTTAGCCAGAGGGTGGCTTTTGCCGACCGCAACCTGCATGGTCATTTTTCCAAGGGGGTAGTGCTGCATATCAGCGCGCAGTTCGGGCAGCATTTTGTCTGTCACCAGTGCCAGCTCTACTTCACCTTGTTTGAGCTTGTGAAACGCTTCCTGCTCGAACAATGAACTGACCTCAAGCGATATCTGGTTTTTGTAGTCTGCTTCGAGATGCTGCAGACAGCGACTGATGGGCGAGAGCCATTTGTATTGCAGTAACACTGGAGCTGCCAGCCGGCATATGGTGTTTTGATTTGGAGACCCGATGGCCAACTTGGTAGAGGCCGCCAGGTTTATCAGTTCTACTGCTTTTGGCTGCAGATTGGCTCCCTGAGCATTGAGCACCAAGGATTTTCCAACACGGTCAAATAGCTGGGTATCAAGGGAGGTTTCCAACCGTTTTAACGACTTGGATAAGGCGCTGGGGGTAAGCTCCAATACTTCAGCGGCCCGCTGCAAACTGCCTTGTCGGGCTATCTCTACAAACTTCTCTAAATCTTGTATTTCCATATTGGAATTTAAAATTGGTTATTGGAAACGATTTGGACCGATATTTTCACTAGACTGGCGGCAAAGTTCAATAGGATGGCCTTTAAATGTCAGTCACTGATCAATCACAAACCACTTCGACCACGGCACTGAACAACCGCCGTTGGATCTATTCAACGCGACCGGCCGCTGAAGTGTCTGTAAATAACTACCGATTAGAAGAGCAAGCGCTGGATACCGAATTGGCAAATAACGAAGTACTGATTGCCAACCGCTACATCAGTGTCGATCCCTATATGCGGATCCAACAATCAGCTAAAAACAACTGGGAAGCACCGCATCCGCTGAATACCTTGCAGCAGGCTGGTGTCGTTGCACAGGTGGTCAGTAGTCGAAGTGAGCTGTTTCGTCCTGGCGATTGGGTGACGGCATATACAGGTTGGGAGCTGTTTTCCAAGGTGCATCAAAATGCATTGTTAAAGCTGGACCCTGCTATGGCGCCTGTCACAACCGCGCTGGGTGTATTGGGAATGCCAGGGCGTACCGCTTGGTTTGGTTTTAATGATGCAGGGAAACCTAAGCCGGGAGATACGGTGGTGGTATCGGGAGCTGCCGGAGCCGTGGGGTCACTAGTCGTGCAGTTTGCCAAATTGGCTGGCTGTCGCGTGATAGGGATCTGTGGCAGCAATGACAAATGCGACTGGCTGACAAAAGAACTAGGCGCCGATGCTGCGATTAACTATCGCGAACATTCAACCACGGATGCTTTGCAAAGTAAGTTGGCGGAATTTAGTGGCGTGGATATCTATTTTGACAATATTGGCGGATGGATTACTGACGCCGTTGTTCCATTGATTAATCGCCGCGCCCGTATCGTAATCTGTGGGCAAATGAGTCAATACAACGGTCAGCTTGACCAACCTGAGTTGGGACCTCGGTTGCTGCACCATATGCTTTATCAACGCGCGACGATACAAGGTATTTTGGCTCGCGATTTTAATCATCGAATGGACGAAATGGTTGGCCAAGTTGCTCCTTGGGTAGCTGATGGCAGCATCAAGTTCGAACAAACAGTGGTTGAAGGCTTTGAAAACCTGCCAGAGACACTGGCGGGGTTATTGAGCTCTCGCAATCGTGGCAAAGTCCTGGTCAAAGTGTCGGAGGCAGTATGAAGCGATTTTTGCTCGGGTTTATAGTGCTGCTGACATTCAACGCCAGTGCCCATACCCACGACCATAGTTATGGTGTGCATGGTATGGCATTGTTTCAGGTTGAGAACGATTGGTATGCCTATCATATGCCTCTGCATGGCGGTAAACATGCCCATCAAGTCTTGATGCGCGTGACCCTCACATCAGACAACCAAGCGGCTTTACCTCAATCATATTCAGCGGACTTGCTCTCCATCGCACCCGAGCCATTTTCATTGATGAAGCTGATGCATGGCGAGTTAAACGAATTTAACGCGACCCTGTTCAAAGGGCATTTTGAGCGCGGCGGCAAGGCAATTGATAATTCACTCAGGGTAAAGGTAGAGGCGCGTTTGCTTCTTACCGACCTGAATGCCACCCGCAATGGCGACTACTATCTGGTACCTCTCTCACAGGAGCGCCAACTGTTGGTTCACTGCATTGCGCCAGTTCCCAGCTTTGATCAGATCATTGTGGTGAATGACGTTGCCGAAAAGCTGCCCACGTTGGTTGTAGAGGGGAGAACCATGGTACGCCTTAAAAACTCTGAGCCGCTACTTGATGGGCAACCGCTACGAAAAGAAGCACCTCAACTGGATTGGCGCTTAATCTATTTGGAAACAGTGGACTTTAGTTCGCGCAAGCACGTGCATTAAGGCTTCACCTACGTGCTGCTTTCGTATTGGCTTGAAACGAATATTTACAGATTGTTACTAAATAACATTTTGGGGATTGATCTGTTTACTGGACCTCCACTGGCAAATATCGGTAGGCTGTGATGTTTTTTGACGATTGCCACCTGTCATTTGATGGCAATTGTTTGTTGTGTTGTAGAGCAAACAGCCCTTAGAGACTGGCTCTGACTACTGCGAGCAAAGCTCCAGAGTTCTAACTTAATAAGGATACTCCAGTGAGAACTAGACTATTGACCTTGGCAGCCGCTATTTCAGTAGCGACTGCGTGTAGCGAAGCGCCTGCACCCGCTGATACTGCTAAGACAGCGGAGCCGGTTGCAGCAGAAACCATGACCAAATCTACCAACCCTCTCTTCACTGCAAGCCCACTTCAGTATCAAGCGCCACAGTTTGACCTGATCAAAGATGAACATTACAAGCCTGCGCTGGAAGCGGGTATTGCTGAGCAGCTGAAAGAAGTCGCTGCTATTGCTAACAATCCCGACGCACCAACCTTTGAAAACACTTTGGTAGCGATGGAGAAAACAGGCGTGCTATTGAATCGTGCTGCGTCAGTTTTTTATAACCTCGCCGGCTCTAGCAGCAACGATACTATTCGCGCGATCCAGGGCGAGATGGCCCCTAAGATGGCTGCGCATAACGATGATATCTATCTGAATGCCAAGCTGTTTGCCCGTGTAGACGCGCTATACCAGAAAAAAGATGAGCTGGGTCTGGATGCTGAGTCCATGCGTTTGCTGGAAGTGTACTACCGTGATTTCGTATTGGCGGGCGCTAAATTGACCGCTGACGAGCAGGTTAAGATCCGTGCGCTGAACGAGGAAGAAGCATCATTGACTAACACTTTCCGTCAGCGTTTGATGGCACACCGTGACGAAACGGCTGTCGTTGTTGATAGCAAAGAAGAGCTGGCTGGCCTGAGCGAAGGTCAAATCGCTATCTTGAAAGCGGCTGCTGAAGAGAAAGGCCTCGAAGGCAAATATCTTATCTATATCACCAACACGACTCGTCAGCCTATCCTGGCCAATATGGATAACCGCGCGCTGCGTCAGCGTGTATGGGAAGCCTCTACAGAGCGTGGTGTCAGTGGCGAAAGCGAAACTCACTCTCTGGTACAGCGCCTGGTTGCACTGCGTGCCGAAAAAGCACAACTGCTGGGTTATGACACCTGGGCCGACTATCGTTTAGCGAAAGCGATGGCGAAAACGCCAGGTGCTGTTCGCGACATGTTCAGCTCTATGGTGCCTAAAGTGGTTGCCAACGTAGAGAAAGAAGCACAGGCCATCGAAGAGATGATCAAAGCGAGTGGCGGTGATTTCGAGCTGCAAGCTTGGGATTGGGCTTACTACGCCAATAAAGTACGTGCAGACAAGTACGCGCTGGATGAAAACGAAGTAAAAGCTTACTTCGAGTTCAATACCGTGCTGGAGAAAGGTGTGTTCTACACCATGAACCGTCTGTTTGGTGTGACCTTCAAGCCGCGTCCTGATCTACCGCTGTACCACCCGGATGTACTGCCTTACGAAGTATTTGATGCGGACGGTACCAGCATCGCAATCTTCTACGGTGACTACTTCGCGCGTGAAGGCAAGCGCGGTGGTGCATGGATGAGCTCATTCGTTAAACAGACTGGTTTGCTGGAGCAGAAGCCGGTGATTGTTAACGTCATGAACATCGAAAAAGCGCCAGAAGGACAGCCTACGCTGGTGAGCTATGACCACACCACAACCATCTTCCACGAGCTGGGTCACGGCCTGCACGGTATCTTCTCTGACGTGAAATACCCAAGCCTGTCGGGTACGTCAGTATCTCGTGACTTCGTAGAGTTCCCATCTACCTTCCAGGAAGATTGGGCATCGCATCCAGAAGTATTGGCTAACTACGCCATGCACTATAAGACTGGCGAGCCAATGCCTAAAGAGCTGCTGGACAAAGTACTGGCATCTCGTAGCTTCAACCAAGGCTTTGATACTTTAGAGTACATGTCAGCAGCATTGCTGGACATGGAGTGGCACTCTCTGCCAGCAGGTGAAAAAGTTGAAGATGTGAACAAGTTCGAAGCTGATGCGCTGAGCAAAAACGGCGTTAACATCAACTACGTACTGCCTCGCTATCGCTCAGGTTACTTCTCTCACGCCTTCCCTGGTGGCTACTCTGCCAGCTACTACGCGTATATGTGGAGTGAGATCCTGGCGGCTGATGCATTTGCCTACGTGCGTGATACCGGCAGCCTGACCCGTGAAAACGGCGACAAGTTCCGTAAGCACATCCTGTCTGTTGGTAACAGCATCGACCCAATGGAAACGTATAAAGCGTTCCGTGGTGAAGCGCCTAAGACAACTGCGCTGTTGGAGCGTCGAGGCCTGCTGTAAGCACTTGCAGGTTTAAGTTAGAAAAGCCGACATTAGTGTCGGCTTTTTTATTGCTCAAAATTGCTGAAATAGTAACTGATACCAGTGAAACCATTCGAAATTAAGGCGCTGATTAGCGAGCTTTTGTCTCTGAGTTACAACTAACCTTACAAGTTGTATGGATATTTTTCTAGCCAATTCATGGAGGAGTTATGACTCAGCTCTTTAAATTTCTTTTGGTCATTTTTATTAGTTCCCTTTTTCTTGCTCCAGCCTCTGCCAGGCTTATTGAATTTGATCTATCTGGAAGCGAACGCCGGGTAGATGGCGATGGCGAAGAACTTCCAACAAGAAGGGTCGAAGGTAACCTGTACTACGATATTGAACTTGGGCAAATGGTAGCGGGGGTGCTCAATATCTCGGGGCATCGATTTGTTTATGATGAAGCGAGTGGCGTCGGCGCCTCATACCTTATTGGTAACGCATGGGACTATGGGATGTGGATTGATTTTGAGGTTACTTTCAGATCAACATCAGAGCCGGGCAGCTCCGTATTTTGGGATAGAAATCAGTATGAGTTCTGGGTACCAGATGAATTTATTCCCTGTAACATTGACTCGCGGATACCATGTGGTAACCCGCATATGGAAGAGCGTATTTGGGACTATCTTGTTGAAAGAGAATCTCTCCCAGATGCATACCCCGTGTATCAGGACTCCTATTACGCCAATGGAGACAGAGGAACTATGTGGGTGATTCCCGATGCTTATAGGTACATTGATGAAGTGCCTGACTTTAAGGTGCCAGAGCCACTTCCTGCTCTGCTTATGCTGTTGATGTTGACGACATTAACGAGGTTAAGAGTTCGCCGCTAAACCTTTTAATTGCTCCTGTAAGCCGACATTCCTGTCTGCTTACAGGATGTACGGCCGAAAACTTCTCAATGCATTCAAGGCATTTTTTGCATCTCCGCCATTCATAGCAGTCGTATGCGGCACCCAAAGTACTTCGTGGCGCATGCCACCCTTCAGTTACAGCTTGATCCATGTTATTGCGCGGGTTTGTCGCAGTCGTTAGATTCTTTATATCCTTTGGTTCAAAGACTTACTTTCGAGTAAAGCTATCAATGAATACAACGAGTAGGTAAGTAGGTAAGTAGGTGAGTAGGGAAGTGATCCGGCGCAGTCTGGCAGATAAGGTAATGGCAAGTGTGGCGTATATCGAGCGTCACCTGGCTGAACCGATCAGTTTGGCGGATATCGCTAATGCCGGTAATCTCTCACCACGACATTTGCAACGCAGCTTTCATCAACTCACCGGTGACAGGATCGTCCATTACACCCGCCGTCGGCGCCTCACTGAATCCACTCGTCTATTCCACCACTATGACCGACTGATTGATGTCGCTCTCGCCGCTGGTTTCGACAGCCCGGAAGTTTATAGCCGCGCGTTTAAGCAGGTATATGGCCAAACACCCAGGCAGTTTCGTCACAGTGCTGGCGAGCTGCATCCTTTGCATGGCATGTCGCTAACCGAAAGGCGGCTCGACTTGTTGCAAGGCGCTGCGTTTCGCTCCCCGAAGATTATGCACTTTCCATTTATTGGTTTTCAGGGGCCGGGCCTGCAAGTGCCAGAGTTTGGTTTGCAGATCGACTTAACGCCGCAGGTGCTGGCTGATTATCGTCGTCAACACGGCTTTGGCATGCACCCGGAATTTGCCTGGGAAGCCTATTGCATGGGCCCACAAATGGAAGGCGGCGTGGTGAACTATTTTTGTGGCAAGCCGGACTTTACAGGCAATGCCCCAGCCCAAGCCCAAGGACTAGGACAGCGTTACCATAACCAATGGTTTGCCAGGTTCACGCTCGGGGTAGACTTTTCAGACCTGTTCGATGTCATCAACCTTCTGCACACCAACTGGCTGGCGCATTCGCATCACCATATTGGTTTAGGCCCCGCACTGCTCAGATATACGGAGCACGAATTGTATTACTACATGTCGATAAACGGACCTTAACCTCAGCGAGCTGCAAACCGGAATTTTTGGCGCAAATGGTCAAGAATGCTCAGGACGCTCTGGTTACCTTTAATCCCATCAAGTGATTCAAGGAGATAACACTATGATGGGATATAAACTGAGCCTGTTTTTGGTTGCCATGATGGTATCGACATGGGGGAGTGCCGAGATGCTAAAAGAAGAGATCCACCTGTCTGAAACAGAGCGTTACTTGGCCTATCTGCCACAGGGCTACAAGAGTGACACTAATAGACAATGGCCAGTGATGTTGTTCCTGCATGGCAGCGGCGAGCGGGGCACCAGTCTGCGTCGAGTCACCATGTTGGGGCTGCCTGCTGAGATCGAACGAGGCAAAGAGCTACCCTTTATTGTTATCGCACCGCAGTTAGATTTTCGTACTGCAGAGCATTGGCATAATCCGACCCTGGATAAGATCCTTCAAGATGCCGAAAAGCGTTTTAGAACAGACCCTAAGCGACGCTATATCACAGGCATGAGCATGGGCGGTTTTGGCACTATTGCCATGACCCAACAATACCCAGAGCGCTTTGCTGCGGCTTTGGCCATTGCAGGCAGTAATATCTTTGATTTTGTTGATGAGTCTATGGCAGGGCCTATCTGTCGTCCCGCACAGGTGCCGACTTGGTTGGTGCATGGCACGGAAGATGGCATTGTTAGCTACGATTCGACCAAACGCTATTTTGAAAAGCGCCAAGCCTGCCAGCCCAGAGCTGAAGTTAAGCTGGAAGCACTACCTGTCAGCCACGACGCCTGGAGCGCGACGTACCAAAAAGACGACTTCTGGCAATGGCTACTGAAGTACCAACTTGCTGAAGTGACCGACAAAGCTGATCTGAAAAACTCGAAAGAACCGAAAGATACCGTCTAACGAGTTGTACTCTCTGCCAACTCGATAAAGGCAGCCAAGTGGGCGAGGGCAGACTCTTCCTGTCGGTAGCCCACATAGATCTGCTTCTGCAGTCCGGTTTCGCCAAGCCTGACTGCCGAAATAGGCAGCCCCATCGCCGCTTCATCAATCAACCAGTCTGGTAGTGCGGTCACCGCGCGACCGCTTGCCACCATATGCAACATGATTTCGGTGGTTTCTACTGTTTTGTGCTGTTTTGGTAATCGATTGGCTGGCTGCAGGAAGCCATTAAAAATATCCAGTCTGTCTTTGCTCACGGGGTAGGTAAGCAGGGTTTCATCGATGAGTTGTTCTGGTTTTACAAATGCTTGTTCAGCTAGCGGATGGTCTTTATGTACCACCAATACCTGCTCATAGCTGAATACCGGGGTGAACTGGATCCCTTCGCGAAGTATCGGATCCGGTGTGATCAACATATCTATGTCATGCGCAAACAGCGCGCCCAGTCCACCAAACTGAAACTCCTGTTTTACGTCGATATCGACATCAGGCCACGCCTTCATATAAGGGGAAACCACTTTTAACAGCCAGCGGTGACAGGGGTGGCACTCCATGCCTATTCGCAAGCTGCCACGGGTACCTTCGGCAAACTGTTTCAGTTTCTGTTCAGCCATTTCGAACTGTGGCAGCAGCCGGTTTGCCAGTGACAACAGGTAACGGCCTGATTCCGTTAAGCGCAGTCCCCGCCCATGTTTTTGCCAAACCGATACACCTGCTTGTTGCTCCAGCTTTTTAATTGAGTGAGTCAGTGCCGACTGAGTCAGATACAAACTATCGGCAGCATCCGTCAGGGTTCCGCATTGGTCTATGGCGCGGAGAATGGTTAGGTGATGACGTTCCAGCATGGTCAATGATTAATATTGTTCATCATTTGATAATAAATAATCAATATATCTCACCAATACAAGTGGCTAGCATCGATTTCACAAAACTAATTTGCCGGGAGAGAGCTAATGACCACCATACATAATCTGGGATTCCCAAGGATCGGCTGCCGCCGAGAACTGAAATTTACGCTGGAGTCTTACTGGCGTGGCGAGAGCAGTGAGAACGAGCTACAGGCCGTTGCCAGCCACCTGCGTAAACAGAACTGGCAGCAGCAGAGCAAGCTGAACTTTGTGCCTGTCGGAGACTTTTCTCTCTATGACCAAGTGCTGGATATGACCGCCATTCTGGGGCATTTGCCTGCACGCTGTGGCGACAGTTCAGAGCCCGCACTGACGCGTTACTTTCGGGCAGCAAGAGGGCAGGCGCCAGGCGATAGCACAAGCAAACAGAACTTTGCCGGTGAGATGACCAAATGGTTTGATACCAACTACCACTACATAGTGCCGGAGTTGACTGCAGATACCCAGTTCGCGTTAAACCCGGATTCACTCCTGGCTCAGGTGCAAGAAGCGCAGGCAGCGGGCTATAAAGCCAAACCCGTGCTGATAGGCCCAGTGACCTATCTATGGTTGAGTGAAACCAAAGATGACAGCGATAAGCTGGCACATCTGCCCGCACTATTGGCACAGTATCAACAGCTGCTGGAGCTGCTGCATGACGCTGGGGTTAGCTGGGTACAGATAGACGAGCCAATTTTAGTCACCGAGCTGGAACCAGAATGGCAACAGGCACTTCAGACCGCTTATCAGACCCTAAGCAAAAATATGCCAAACCTGTTGTTGGCGACTTACTTTGGCAGCTTGAAGGACAATTGTGATCTGGTTGCAGGCCTGCCCGTGGCGGGTGTCCATATCGATGCCATTAACGGCAAGCAGGATGTGCTTACACTGGCAGAAAAGCTCTCGCCAGAGCAGGTGCTCTCGGTCGGGATTATCAATGGCAGAAATATCTGGAAGACGGATCTCAACCAAGCGCTAGCTTTTCTTAAGCCACTGCACCAGCAGCTAGGCGCTCGACTATGGTTGGCGCCGTCGTGCTCCTTGCTTCATGTGCCAGTGGACCTCAGTTTAGAGACCGAGCTGCCGGATACGATAAAAAACTGGCTGGCGTTTGCTTACCAGAAGCTGGACGAGCTAACAGCCCTGGCTGCTGCATTAGAGGGTGAGGCGTGGGCGAGCAAAGTGCTGGCTCAAAATGCCTTAGCCATTGCCAGCCGTCAGCAGTCTGAACTAGTCAATGATCCAGATGTTGCCAAGCGCACCGCGGCTATCTCGCCTGAACTGTATCAACGCAAGTCCGAATTTAAGCAGCGTATTGCGATCCAACAGGCTGAACTTAAATTGCCGCTGTTTCCAACAACGACCATTGGTTCGTTTCCACAAACGCCAGACGTCAGGCAAGCGCGTCGCCAGTACAAGGCTGGCGAACTCAGTGCAGCAGGTTATCAGCAGCGAATGAAGTTGGAGATCGCTGATTGTATTTCAGCACAGGAAAAACTGGGGTTGGATGTGCTGGTGCACGGTGAAGCAGAGCGCAACGACATGGTTGAGTACTTTGGTGAGCAGTTATCGGGCTTTCTGTTCTCAAAGTTTGGCTGGGTACAATCTTACGGTTCCCGCTGTGTAAAACCGCCAATTATCTATGGTGATGTTTCCTGGCAGGGGCCTATGACCGTGGCTTGGAGTCAGTATGCGGCATCACTTACCACTAAGCCCATGAAAGGCATGTTGACCGGCCCCGTCACCATTCTGAACTGGTCGTTCGTGCGTGATGATCAGCCAAGGTCGTCAACCTGTCAGCAGATCGCGCTGGCGGTACGAGATGAGGTGCTTGCACTTGAGAAGGCCGGCATCAATATCATTCAGATTGACGAAGCGGCACTGCGCGAAGGTCTACCGCTGCGTCGCAGCGAATGGCAAACCTATCTGGATTGGGCTGTGTCATCGTTCCGGCTGAGTGCGAACGGTGTGGCGGACCGCACTCAGATCCATACTCATATGTGCTATTCCGACTTCAATGAGATCCTGGAAGGGATCGCATCCATGGATGCAGATGTCATTACCATTGAAACCTCACGGTCAGATCTGGCGCTGTTATCTGCGTTTGAGAGATTCAGTTATCCCAATCAGATCGGTCCGGGGGTCTATGACATCCATTCGCCTAATGTCCCTTCTGTTAAACAGATGGTGAATTTGTTGGAGAAAGCTTCAGCGAAACTGTCAGTGGAGCAACTTTGGGTGAATCCTGATTGTGGTCTGAAAACGCGCCGCTGGGATGAGGTGATCCCAGCGCTGGAGAATATGGTGGAAGCCGCCAATGTGCTGAGAGATACATATAGGCCATCTACAGCCAAGATTGCTTGATGTCATCTGAAGTCATGGCCTGCAGCAACTGAGGCTTGCGGGCCATACACTTGTTATGTCGCTCTGACTCCGATGAGAGCGGGGCAGCTCATACAAAGAATCTGTTTGAGAAGCCACTAGTAGAATCCATTTATAGAAAGCGGCTCAGTGATACTGGTGGAGAAAACGGCCATCAACGAGCAGCTTCATCATCTGTTCTTTTACAAAGGCTTGTTGCACGTCGGTCATGGCGAGCTGCTTTAATGCGTTCAGCGGTTTAAAGGCGTACTGCAAACAGATGAGTCGGATGGTGTCATCTATCGCGACGTTAGATACCGCATTGCACAGTTGCTCAAAACGTTCTAGATGAACAAACCACATAAGTTGTTCTGGTTCACCGGGATAGAGGTGATTGTCGGTAAGCCAATCTTCTAACGAATGAGCTAATTCATAGTCATCCTGCTCTGCGAGTACATCTGAAAGTGCGCGCATTCCAAACATGGGATATGCCTCCTATAGATATGTTGATAATAATAATCATTATTAATTGAGCGTTAAGAGTCAAACCCAAACTCAAAGCCATACAAAGAGAGTTTGATGTCGCGCAAAAACAGCCTGAGATTGTTCTGACGTACCGCAGATGTTTATAAAGCAGGGGTAAATTGATCCAGAACAAGTAATGTTAAATAAGATACAAATGCAAACCATTATCATTTACATGTGGTTAACTATTTGAGAGCATGATCACAACAGTTTCAGAATTCGTTGTGAAAAGGACTCCCATGCCGTCGCTTAATTCCCTTAAAAAACCGCGTATTTCACTACTCGCGCTATTTGTTTCCGCTGCGCTTTCACCACAGGCCTTTGCAGACGATACTGCCGCTATTGCTGCTGAAGAGGATGTTGAGAAAATTGAAGTCAAAGGCGTTCGTACCCGTCTGGCGACAGGTGGGCGTGTCGCCGACATGATCGAAAAAACTGAGCTGCTGACTGCTCAGGACCTGTTTGATGTCCAGGCGGGTAACCTAGCTGAAGCCATTGATACCGCCCCCGGCGTGCGGGTAAACAACGAGTGCTCCATGTGTGGCATGAAGCGTGTGATGATCAACGGCCTGAAAGGTGAGCACACCACCATTCTGGTTGATGGCATTCCAATGCACTCGGTGGTATCCAGTTTTTATGGCATGGATGCTATTGCCACTTCGGGTGTTGAAAGCATCGAGATCGCCCGTGGTAGCGGTGCCTCATTGATCGCTCCCGGTGCGGTCGGCGGAACCATCAATATTGTTACCAAGCGTCCCTACGAAAACAGTGTGGTCGGTGATTTTGCCAGTGGTTCCAACGGATACAAAAAACTGGATGTCAGTGCCACAGGTGTAAATGAGAAGGGTGACTTAGGCATCCTGGTCACAGCCCAGCAGATGGAGCAGGACCGGATTGATGCCGACGGGAATGGCGTCAGTGAAAGCGCCGCTTTGGATAACAGCGCAGCCAGCATGAAGTTGGTTTGGGATGCCACCGATAACGACAACATTGAAGTGCGTTATGCCCGCTTCCGTTCAGATATCTTTGGCGGCCCGATGGGCGTTAGTCGCAGTCAGGCGATCGCTTCAGAAGCTGAAGGCGGCACCGATCCCGGTCAGTTCTTTGAAAATGGTGATGTGCGCCAGCAATACCAAGGCAAGCCCTGGGAAGTCACCGAAGCGATCGATACCACACGTGATGAATACTCCGCGCGCTGGATCCATGAGATCAATAGCGACTGGCACTTCACCGGGACCGGCTCATACGTGCAACATGGCCAGGATTCCTACTACGAAGGCTTTGACTACGTTAACGAAGACGACGTTTATTACGGCGACCTGCGCCTGAACTGGATCGCCAATGACGATCATCTGTTGACCTTTGGTGTGGACTACCTGAACGAAGAGATGCGCTCAGATTCTGATGCGTTACGAGAGCTGCAGCAGGAAGATCCTGGTCTCTATGGTGATAGTTTCGACCACGAAATGATCGGCCTGTACGTCCAAGACAACTGGGCGGTAGCTGACAACATAGAGCTGCAACTCGCGGTGCGCTTGGATCAGGTAACAGCTGACTTTATTGAACATAAAGATGTGGGCGATGAGATCGATGAAACCATGATCAGCCCTCGTGCTCACTTGCGTTGGGATCACAGTGACGAGTGGGTGTCTCGCTTCTCAGCCGGTCGTGGCTTCCGCGCACCACTGACCTTTTTCGAATCTGACCACGGTATTCTGGAAGATGGTTTTGCCATCGACGTTGATCACCTGGAAGAATCCACCTCTGTTGGCTATGCCATCAGTTACCAGGGCGAACAGCTCGACAGCACCCTGAGCCTGGCGTACACCGAAGTAGATAACCTGGCTCACATCGATGCCGACAACTTTGAGCGTCCAACACTAGTAAACTCCGATGAAACCATCGACGTCAGCACCGCTGACCTGATGTGGGGTTATCAAGTCAATGAATACATTCGCTTGGACGGTGGTTTTGAATTCTTCTTCTACAGCGACGAGTACAAAGAAACCTTCTCAGTGGTTCCCGTTGAAGAGCGCGTAACTCTGGGGCTGGATATCGATTATGACGGCTGGGACATCGTACTGTCAGCAACCTGGATCGGTGAACGCGACCTTTCTGAGTACGGTTACGGCGACCGTTACAACACCTTCTTTGACCTCAATGGCGACAACATGGTTGACCCTGGCGAGTTGCAGGATCCTAAAGATACCGATGCTGATGACTACGTGACGGTCGATCTGAAGGTCTCTTATGAGATCAGTGAAAACGTGTTGGCGTATGTAGGTGCCAAAAACCTGTTCGACTACACCCAGGCCGAAGATATGGACTCACCACTGTACTGGGAAGATGCTGACGGCGAACCTGCGTTCGACGTAGCACATATCTATGGTCCTCTGGCAGGCCGAACTGCCTATGCGGGGGTCAAAGTTGAGTTCTAAAACCTTGATGGTGACAAAACTGAGCTCTTTGCGATATGCCCTTGTGCTGCTGGTTGGGCTTTTAGCCGCCAGCAGCGCTAGGGCGTCTGACGGCCTGTACGGCCTCTCGTTTGAGGCTTTGTCCGGCGAAGCGAATGTTGCACTTGCTGATTACAAAGGCAAACCCTTTGCCATGCTGGTGTTTGAAGACGAGTGCAAATGGTGTCTTAAGCAGATGCGCACCTTTAACACCTTGGTAGAGCAGGGCAAGGTCAAAGATGTGGTGGCAGTAGGGAAGGGCGATAAACATAGCCTAAAACGCTGGGCGCGCCGCGCCTCGCCAACCTATCCGCTGGCACAGATTAACCGCGAACTGCTGCAAGCGTTGGATGGTGTGAAAACGACACCGATAACCCTGTTAGTCGATGCCAACGGTCAGGTATCGCAAGTGGTACGTGGCTATCTGCCAGAACAGGAAATGGCTGAACGGCTGGCGAAAATCAACTGAAACAAGATCCCCTCTCCTAGGGGGAGGGGTCTTTCTTTACAAACATCAAAACACTCATTTCTCGGTTCTATAGGGAAACAAATTTCTCTCTTTTTCCAACCTTATTGTTTGTAACCAACGGAATTTATTGAATATTAATGAATTGTTTCGTTGCATGTTAGGTCCCTTGAGAACCCAATTTTTCTTTTTGTATTTCAGACAAGAGCAACTCAAACGAGAGTGTGTGATGTAACACATTGATAATAGGAAACTTAGCACGATATAGTGGAGGAATTATCAAAGGCTGGATGCTAATGTTTAGGCAGAATTCAGCCTAATACACTGTGAGGGGTAGGAGACCCTGCAAATGAATGTATATGCTTACGATCCAAATGATCCGACAAAAAAACCAATACATATTGATGATTGGGTAGTTGAATACGGCCCAAATACTGATGGTTGCTGTCGCATATGCGATACAGAAGTTTATGTTAAGGGCGATAAGTCACAAAAACAGACGCACTTTGCGCACTACAGAGATTCTGGCTGTCCAACTGTAGTAGAGAACCATAAGCCATATGATCGCTTTAAGAATCTTCCGAGAGATCCTGCCCTAGCAGAATCAGCAAAAGAATGGGCCTTTCAAAATATTGAAAGCATATACGAAAAACTAAAGAAGTTCGTCAAAGCTCTCACGTGGCTAGAGTTGCACGGTTTACTTGAAACAGCCCGACGTGAAGATATTTGGTCGCTAAAAGGTATGCCACATGATTACATTCCTTATGTTTTATTAACCTGCACGACGAAATTCGAAGCAAATAAGAAGTTTGGCAGAGCAAAATCCTGCTTTTTTGTTCTTGAGCCATCCCCAGAGAGTGGTGAATTTTGGAATTCTGAAGGACTACAAAAGCAGTATATCTGGGAAGTAACACTTCCAAGTAAAGATGTAGTCCACCATGAGATTAAGCTTGAAACACCAGAACCATGGTATATGAAGAGAGTTCATGAACTATTATAGTCCCCCTAACAAGGCCTGCCAGCAACGCCCCAACAAGTTGGGGCTGGACCTCGTTTCACTCGGCCGCTGCTGGCGGCGTTAGGCATCACTCATGCGTTTATCAAAGAAACCATTGAAAGCATACGAATGTTGGATTAATCAGTATTCTTGGTTAAGCCATCACCCTTTAGACAAAAAGCGTTTTTTTGAATTTGTGGATACATATATTCGTTATGGTCGCAGGCATGTATCAGGTGAAGAGCTTCGAGACGATATAGTGTGTAAATATGCATCATACGGTGATCAACAGGAACTCATTGAAGAATCTGCATACTACGGTCAACTCTTCGATGATTTGGTTAGCTTTGCTAAAGCAACGGGTAGGTTACGTAATGCCTAACAAGTCAAAGCAGCAAGCGGTGGACTTCGGCCGCCGGACTCGCTGCGCTTGCCTCTTTTTGCGGCGCTGGAGGATCCCCTCATAAATCCTCCAGTCCGGCAGAGTGAACCAAGCGCGTAAATTCAAGAATTGCCCAGCGTATGCGCTGCTCTGTGATGACAAAGTCTGGTCGTCGCCGAACCTCTTTCCCTAGTCTTACTTCAGATAGCATCGCTCTGGTTTTTATCGTGTTGGCCTGGAAGTGCCGCTGCCAACCTATTTGCTGGGCCACCAACCCTAACCACCATAAGGTCATTTCAGCAAGCATGGCGATTAACAGGAGCACATTGTAACGTCGTGGGCAGTGCGAACGGCTATGCCTGAGACCAAAGCCGTATTGCGGACTTTTTAGGCCGCGGAAGGTTTCCTCTATCTGCATCCGTTTAGCGTATAGCTGGGTAACCTGAACAGCATTAAACAGTTTCGGTGGTAAGTTAGTGGCTAGCACCCAAGGCTCTTTGGCTGAGCGATGATATAGCTTCTTTGCCGAGTGATTGGTGCCAGAGCGCCGAGAGCGCTTGTCTTTGGATTTGAACAGATATAAATGGCAGGACATCGGCTTCTTACGGGCTATCTGTACGGCACCGATATAGCGTGCTTTGCTGCACGCCGAGTCATACAGGGCTTTGGTTAGTACCCATTGCTTATTAAGCTGATAACACACCTCGCCGCGTAATCGACCTAGCCAATACCAGCCATAAGACGCGACCTCTCTAAACCAGGTGTTACGGTACCCCGCGTCAGTGACAACCAATGGTATACAACCTTCGGGCAGAACACGCGAAAGCTCTTTTAGGAACAGATTATGGCTGCGGGGCGAGTTGTAATCCTTAAACTCAAATGTGCGCTCATAGAGTGTTATTGAACGCCCCTTTATTGCCACTGACGCTCGCAAAGTCATCATCCGAAGCTGTTCACGAACGTCTGCCCAATCGACCAATACCACGGGCATGGGATTAGCTCCACACAACTGTTTGGCATGCCACTGATATAACGCCAAACGCTCATTATTGAGATGGCGATTACCCAATAACCGGTCCATACGCTTGATATTGTGCTTGGGCGCTACACGTCCATCAATATGCCGCCCCAACTCCGTCAATGACAAGCTGTCACCATGAAGCAAGGACTGTGTTGCAACCATCAGTGAACTAAGGCGTTTTTTGTGAATAGATGGGCACTGCTGTTCGAGCATTTGCTGTAGTATTTGAATTTCGCGCATCCCAACTGCCTCCGTGCAGGGTTGATAGGATTTGTTTTTGGCGAAATTAATTAGATCAAACCACGGGATGCGCGTCTACTTTTCGTGGGTAGGACCAGCTCTTAATCAAATATCGAGTGTGTCATTAAAATGGAAGAAGTAATGCGTAGTGAAAGTGAAGTGTTTTCAGAACTTGAGCAAATATGCACCTCACAAGGATATATACATGCTATTGCTTATTTTTGTTTTCGTGATAATACGTTAGGGTATAGCGATGAGCCTAGTCCTGACGATCTTTTAGAACAATATTCAACAGAGAAACTAATTAGGTCGGAAATTTCTACACTCATCGGGTTAATGACAAAAGAAGAAATAGACTTCACATTACCGAGTCCAAAAGCTCTAAATGATTATATAGAAAAGACCGAAGCTCTATTAAAAGAAATCCATCAATGTCTAATGGCACCAATGATGGATTCATTCAAACCTGAAAACCTGAAAGATAAAAACTTTAATCCATTTACAGCAGGTGATGCCCTGAGAGAACCCATTTTCTATGGAGGGGAGTCAGCTTATAATTTTCAATATCGTGATTTCTCAAGAGAAAAATATAAAAATGATAATGATTGGTTTGAACAAAACAAAGGGTACTCTGTATCTGAAGCGATAAATGTAATAGAAAGCATCCATCAATTTCAGTGTGAGAAATTACCAATCATACTACAAGGAATGAGAGAAAAATCACCTGATGAATGGACAATACTACCAGGGTTTGAATTTACTATTGAAGAAATAAAGGTATTTTCAGACCTTGATGAAAATTTGATTAAAAAGGTAATAGATTCTTTCAAGCTTCTTGAAACCCATGACAAGTCAAAATTTTTATCGCTAAGTGATTTTAATATTTCTAATGCTTATCCGATTATTCAGTCAGGTGACAGCTATTACCTATTACAACATTACACACTATTAGAGGCACTTTACGAGACCCCATTCTTCTGGTTCATGGAAGATACAGAGTATAAAAATACCGGAATGGAAAATCGTGGATTCTTCACAGAAGAGTTCTCTGCAAAGAGATTGGAGTCTGTTTTTGGAAAGACTCGTGTTTACACAAATATAGATATTTTTGATAAAAAAGGCGATAAGGCTTCAGAAATTGATGTTCTTGTAGTCTTTGCTGATAGAGCTATTGTATTACAAGCTAAATCAAAAAAATTAACAATAGCGGCAAGGAAAGGTAATGATAAATGCATCAAGGATGACTTTAAAAAAGGAGTTCAAGATGCTTACGATCAAGGCCTTTCATGTTCTGAACTATTGCAAGATGAAAGTTATCGCCTTATAAATCAGAGCGGTGAGGATATTAAAGTATCGCGGGTTTATAAGGAAATATATATTCTATGCGTGGTATCAGATCACTACCCAGCTCTAAGTTTTCAATCCAGACAATTTCTGAAATATAAAACAACAGATATTATACAAGCACCATTCATAATGGATGTATTTCTGCTCGATGTGATAGCAGAGTTCTTAGAAAGTCCATTATATTTTCTGAGCTATATAAACAGAAGAACATTATATTCTGAAAAATTACATGCAAACCAAGAGCTAGCGATACTGTCTTATCATCTAAAGCAAAACCTATGGATCGAAGGTGAACACTCATTTGTACAATTAAGCGATGACATATCAGTAGATTTAGACTTGGCAATAATGAGTCGAAGAGAAAACTTATCAAGCAATAAGACTCCTGATGGCATACTCACCAAAAATAAAGATAAGTTGCTCGGTAAGGTTATAGCGTCAATAGAACACCAAGAAAACCCTGTTGCAGTACAGCTCGGGTTTATGATTTTATTCATGAGTGGAGACACTATTGATCAAATCAGTGATGGTATAGATTATCTTCAGAAAAAAGCCAAGTCTGATGGTAAGCATCATGATCTAACAGTTTCATTCAAAGAAGGTAGTACTGGACTTACAATTCATCTAAACAATCAGTCAGATGAAATTTCAGGTAAGAGACTACAATCACACTGCGAAACAAGAAAGTACACAGAAAAAGCAGAAAGCTGGCTTGGCTTATGTTTAAACCCAACAACTCTTGAAATAAAGTTAGCGACACTGCTTGAGTACGATTGGAAAAGGTGTGCAAAAATGGATGAGCATGTAAAATCTCTTCCAAAGCCACAAAGAAAAATCAACCCAAAAACCATAGTTAAAGGTCGTAAAATCGGGCGTAATGAAAAGTGTCCTTGCGGCAGTGGAAAGAAGTACAAAAAATGCTGCCTTTGAAGCATTTGCAAAACGAGCCTAACAAGAAAATCCAGGTGAACATTGTAGTTGATCCGATTCAGTAGACACCAAAGTCAAACAAGACGGAGGTGTTTATGCCAGCCTATAAGAACGCAAAGAAGACG